>JANMZB010000133.1:0-1670 GCA_031382725.1 Sphingobacteriaceae bacterium
GATGTTCTTTCGACCTTTGAATTTGTAGAAGAAGTTTTAAAACAAAAAAATTAAAATGTTAAAATTTTTATTTAATTTTGCAACCCCAATTGTAGGGCGCCACAATTAAAGAAATCAATAAAATATGGCTAAACAAGCCTCTATTGAACAAGACGGTATTATAAGAGAAGCATTATCAAATGCGATGTTTCGGGTAGAATTAGAAAATGGACATGAAATTATTGCTCATATTTCCGGTAAGATGCGGATGCATTATATCAAAATTTTACCTGGCGACAAAGTAAAGCTTGAAATGTCTCCTTATGATTTAACAAAGGGCAGAATAACTTATAGATATAAATAAGATGAAGGTTAGAGCATCAATTAAGAAACGTAGTGCTGATTGCAAGATAATTCGTCGTAAGGGAAAACTTTACGTGATTAACAAAAAGAATCCAAAGTACAAACAACGTCAGGGATAGAAACAATTTTTGAAGAGAGAAGGGTAGAATGACCGAAGAAATCATTCATTCATTCAATACTTCAATCATTCAATCATTAAAATAAAATATGGCAAGGATATCAGGTATTGATTTACCAAGAAACAAAAGAGGAGAGATCGGGCTTACCTACATTTTCGGTATAGGTCGTAATACGGCTCAGAGTATTTTGACACAAGCTGGTGTAGACTGGAATGTTAAAGTACAAGACTGGACTGATGAGCAATTAACAGCAATCCGTACAATTATCAACGATAACATTAAAGTTGAAGGTGCTCTACGTTCTGAAGTACAACTAAACATTAAACGTTTAATGGATATTGGCTGTTACCGCGGTCTTCGTCATCGTAAAGGCTTGCCAGTACGTGGACAAAGAACCAAGAACAACACCCGTACCCGTAAAGGAAAACGGAAAACAGTTGCTAACAAAAAGAAGGCTACTAAATAATTAACAGATGTGAGATATTAGATTTAGATATGAGAGTATCCAAGCTAAGTTTCACGGAATAAATAAAGATAATATAAGGTATCTGATACGGAGATAGAGCGAAAGTCTCAAATCTCATCATCTCATATCTCAAATCTCAAATAATGGCTAAAACTAAAAAAGTTACTAAAAAGCGTGTTGTTGTTATTGAACCAATCGGTGAAGCACACATCAATGCTACCTTCAACAACATTATTGTAACCTTAACTAATTTACAAGGACAAACCATTTCATGGTCGTCTGCTGGTAAAATGGGTTTCAAAGGTTCTAAGAAAAATACTCCTTATGCTGCAGGTCAGGCTGCTGCCGATTGCGGAAAAGTTGCATTTGACTTAGGATTACGTAAGGTAGAGGTTTTTGTAAAAGGTCCTGGATCAGGCAGAGAGTCTGCTATCCGTACTTTACAAACAACCGGAATAGAAGTAACTACGATAAGAGATATTACTCCGCTTCCACACAACGGATGTCGTCCGGCGAAAAGAAGAAGAGTTTAATTAAGGGTAAAAGGTGAAAGCCACTACCAATCGCTTAATCTTTAAAAGATAATAAATTAAATAAAGGTAAGATTCAGCGGCTGCGGGCCGTATGATACTTTAAGTAAACAAAATGGCTAGATATACCGGACCGAAGTCCAAAATCGCTCGTAAGTTCAAGGAACCAATTTTTGGTCCTGACAAGGCATTAGAAAGAAAAAATTATCCTCC
>JANMZB010000149.1:0-2754 GCA_031382725.1 Sphingobacteriaceae bacterium
CTAGGCTCGCAAAATCCTAACGTCAGGCGGAATTTTTTTTCGAAATCGGTCCTTTTTAAGTACCATCGCTACGCTGCCGCTACGCAAAAAAAGCGACAATGGTGACAGACTTTGAGACGATGTATCTTAAAATAAAATAAAGATTAAAGTATTCAGCTAAGATGTACTACTAGATTAGGTAGTGTGCGATTGCGTGATGTGGGTGGGGAAGCACATTTTCCCTTTCTTGGTATGACAAATCCACCCTTCATCATGAATGTCTGGGTCATCCTTGCATACGGAACACTGATAAGTCGTCTTCTTTTTGCAAACTCGGCAACGTCCCTGGAAGCTATGAGGAGTCAAGCAACCCTCCTTATCCTTTATACGACGCTTAGTCGGTGTCAGATGGGCAGAAACGCTTGCCCGAGGTCCTCCAGTCCGATGACAAACAGCCGGACTGCCTTCGGCCGTATCGTCTATTCCAAAAGAACGTTGAGCCCCTGTTCCCCCGACCTGATCATATGTATTGTCGATGAGTTCGGCAACGATGTGACCATAGAAGTCCTTTTGAGTCTCTTCATTGTTGTCGCTCACATTGTTACCGTAGGTAAGTGACGAATACATTCGCCATGAGTCGACAACCAGCATCCCAAAAATTGTCATGTTCACTCGTAAACTCCAATCGTTTGTTTTAAGTTTCCGTTCAATGCACAGGGTATCTTGCCGATCCCTGTTATGTTGATCGACCTTACCACAGACGGAGTAGTAGATCTCAGCAGCTTAGGCTGAGTCACAACGAGTTCAACTCGTTCAGGCTCAGCATTAAGCTCCTGGTCTACTTGCCGCCATCGGTGTCGGACATACGGTGCTCCTTCAGCAAGCGATCCGCCGCTACAGATGAAATAGCGGCGGTCGCGATCCATCCAAACGAATGCCATCAGATCAGGCTGACCGTTAATGTCCTTCCTGACCACTCCTTGTCGATCCCCTCTGTCATTTAGAACGAGTGTATTCAAATATGACATGGGGAAGTGACGAGTTGCTGTTTTTACGACGCCAATAAACCTGAACTTAAGCAACTTCAATGCATCGGCAGCACCGACAGATGCGAAGTAGCTGTCGGCACACACCATCCTGTCCGTATAGCTCCACGGCTTTACCAGCTCCTTAATTACCTTAGTGCCGTGGAGTATACGCTCATCATGATCCACCTCAAGATTCTGCTGCTCTGTAGCAGTTTTTACAATCTTGAGTTGGATCATGATCCCACTCCTTCCACATGAAGCGTCTTGGATCTCGCAGCCATTTTCTGGCTTGCGATCGATCGCCACATACATTGGCAAGCCGTGATTGATCCACTCGCCGCCCTGACCGTACCAACGGCTGATTGACTCATCGACGCAGATGACGTCGGAAGGAATGAAGGTTTTCTCGCGATACTCGTTAAAGTTTTTAACAAACTGATCGACCAACAACCATCGGTAGGTCTCAGACGACATGTAAACTGGACGTTCGCTTGGTTGATATGCGAATCCAAGCGATGTCCAGAGATCGTCGAGACGAACGCGGCTCATGCCAGTCTTACCAAAACCCGGCGCTTGCTCATACTTGGATGGCGAAGAGTTCGACCACAAGGAAGCGCGGCTGCGGTACTCGTACTTTGTTATTAATATAACAACGCCAAACAGCTTGAGTACTTCTGCCTCTGTTGTAAGCCTCTTTCTTTTCTTCTCTAGGATCTTATTTGTTGCGTATATTATCATCGCCAGTTGCTTTGGCGGAAACATCATCATGAAAACTTCCAAACGAGAATATCGCTCGTCGGAATTATCTCCGGCACGAAGCACATCACCAGTCGATGTTCTTTGGCCCCATTCGCGATATGGAAAGGGTCCATTGATGTCGCTCAAGCATGCAAGTGGCTCATTGTACCAATCAGTCCCATTGGGACTTGCGACAACGTTACGCCGGTCCGGTGATGTCAACTGATAGCGAGTAACAACTCGCTCCGGTGTGCATGCCGTTGTTGCCCTTATCGGAGGCGCTAATGGTGTTCCGACCCCCATTCCAACGGTTGAGTCAGGTAAAACATGAGTATTGCCAACATCTTGCATGATTGGAACGATGATATTGCGGACATCGATCGTGCTATCGACCACATTCGTATGAGTCCCTTGAGTTGTCGTTTCAGTCACGAGTGCTGTTGCTGTTGTTGGATCGATGTCCATCGGTGTCGGTTCCGTTGTTGTTGTCGTTGTAACATTGTTGATTGCCATCACACTTCTTACATTTAGCCTCTGACGCTTCACAAAGCCTCCACCGAAGTCGTAATCTGCTAAAATATAGCAAGTAGCACGACCGGTCTTGGCATTCCTCTCTGAAATAACGTCGACGACAATACCGGGGACCATATACGTCTTCGCGTTGGCTCCATAACGCCGGGAACACTCTGAGAGGCTTTTCAAGAGACATGCTCTTGCTTCCACTCTATTTCCAATTACTCTGCGATGGTCCATTGTGTTAAAAAGTTCAGTCGTAGATTGTTGTATTCGCCATTGCCGCAACAAGAAAAAACAGGTGTTCCGTTTGGGTTGATTGCAGTATTATGACGAATTTTTGAGATTAAAGCATAAAAGTACTACAGGTACCAATTTTGACAATGCTGAACACAAATCCGTCGTTAGATTTCATTAGAAATGATTCCTTCATGGAGTAAAACGTACATAACTATCGCCTAATATCAAGCAAAATGCCTGAGGTTAGGACGGAAGT
>JANMZB010000170.1:0-1088 GCA_031382725.1 Sphingobacteriaceae bacterium
TTCGATGCAGACGGAAAATTGTTGGAGTAGGCGTGATAGTAAACCGGTTCGAAGAACGAGAAGTGCATGAACTTGGAGATGTCAGGTGTTTGGCCAGTCATAACTTGGAGCGGCGGTTGCCAATCAAGGGCGGCGCTGGCGAGATGGTTCAACAAAACGCAGACATACGTCAATGCGAGAAGCCATGTGTGGGCCGGAGCACCGGACAGATTCAAAACGCGATTCGTAGTGGCCTTGATTGTTGCATATCGGTTTTCAGCAAAGTTCTGATTCTGATGGTAGGGCTCACTATACCAGGAACTAAGGCATAGCGCGCGGAGTATTTGCTTGACTTGATTGCTGCTCTCTGCTTTGGCACAATCACTGATAAGTTTATCCATGGCTCCCCGTTCACGGATGTTATCTTCCAAGGTATTAACAAACTCTTTGTCTGTCTTTAAACCATACACGTCTGCGACTAACGATTCTCGCCCCACAAAAATCTGTGCTGCGGTAACACCACTGTCAACGGCGGGCGTGTCGCTAAAGACGGTGTCTGTGGCGACTGGCTCGTTGCGTCGCTTGACGTTACAAGCAGGGAATCTTGATCGCCAGTGTTGCTTGAGGGTGTCCGAGACTCTGCCACGAGCAAACTGGGTTGTCACTTCGAATGTTTTCTTGAGGGTCTCGGCTGGAGCCCAACCAAATAAGGGGCGTAGCAATTCGAAGTTCGCCTTGTGTTCAACAGTAGTAAGTGAAACCGTGTATGTGTTGTTGACTTCTTCCGGATGGAGGGAGTCAAGGAGATCGTCTACCATATCGTCGAAGTCGAGGAACGTACATGCATCGAAGAACTCTTCCTCTCCTTCAATCAGTGTATGCGTGGCGACTGTACGGTGTCGATACTCCCCACATTCATTGAAGGGGTTGTCATGGTCAATGAAATCAAGGGTCGGATCGTGGAAGTCATCCATATCTTCAATGACATTGTCATAGAGACTTGGGTCCCAATCAACGTCGGAGGTCATAACTACATGCGGCAATAAACCAAGTTCGTCTTCAGTTGGCTTGCGACACGGAAGATAAGCAAGACCATTTTTGAACTGTAG
>JANMZB010000200.1:0-1531 GCA_031382725.1 Sphingobacteriaceae bacterium
TGGACACATTGGGGGATCTATATATACGAATGGTCTTGGATATGACCGTATATACCCCTGGCTTAAGAAAGGAGATCACCGCGAGACAATAATATATTTATCCATGATGTCGGAGTGCCTCAAAGACTTGTCACTGACAACTCTCCAGAGGAGATGATAGGACGTTCCCGATAAATCTTTCGACAATACAGAATATCTCATCAAGCCACAGTATCTTATAGCCCGTGGCAGAACCTTGCAGAGGCAAGCATTCGTGAAATGAAAAAGTCAGTACGTAAGACCATCAGGTAATTGGGGATTCCACCCCGGCTTTGGTCCTATTGTGCAATCTGGTACACGGTGGTGCAACGAATAACCTCGATCACCATACCACAGTTACAAGGACGCATATCAGAGGAGCTCGTTACCAGTCGACACCCGATATTTCTCCATATATCATGTTTGATTGGTTCCAGCTTG
Organism: Sphingobacteriaceae bacterium; assembly: GCA_031382725.1. Taxonomy (GTDB): domain Bacteria; phylum Bacteroidota; class Bacteroidia; order Sphingobacteriales; family Sphingobacteriaceae; genus Paradesertivirga. Next base: position 460 of record JANMZB010000200.1, read on the forward strand.
TCTACTACTGGACTCCAATAGCTGAGTTTCCATTCGAAAAAGAGGATAATTGGCAAGTGGATTGGTATAGCTGAAAACTTTGTTGACAAAATCGCCAATCACATTTTTACCAATAGTGCTAAAATTGTCACCCGAAAATCTGTATGGGCGCTTACAGAGGATGACAATGAAACGCCTGCTATACAAGATCTGATTAAAGCCGTAGACGAGACAGTCAAGAATATACACGGTGTCCAAACATAGGATGATCAGCCAGTCCCTACTCTTGAACTCTTTAACGCCGAAGATGACGAATTGGCCTAGCCAATTGAACCAAATAGGTCAAGCATGGAAATGGATGATGTCATTCCGACAGAAATGGATGAATATCTTACAGCTGAGTTGCTCCTACCACGCGGTGGAGAGATTGTCAAGGCAAGAGGGATCAAACGTCAACGTGATGGGGATAGAACTCGCCTCGGACGTAGAAACTCTAACCCTATTCTTGATACCCGACAATACAAAGTAGAGTTCCCGGATGGATCTCTCGACACCTTCACCACTTAAACGAACGCTGAAAACCTACATTCACAGGTTGACTCAGAAGACCGCCCATTTCAGATCTTCAAATGATTTTTGACCACAGATCCAACGACTGGGCTGTCACATCTGACAATGCCACATATACAGATCAACGGGGTAATGTAAGGCCAAATCTTACCACCATCGGATGGGAGTTACAGTTCGAGTGAGCCGCTTAGACAACCTCATGGCTCCCCCTGAAAGACCTCAAAGACTCAATCCCCATCGAGACTGCCGAATATTCCATCGCCAACGGAATAGCGCATGAGCCAGCTTTCTCCTGGGGAACACAAAGAGCACTGCGACATCTAGACCGATTTATCAAAAAGATCAAGCTCGCTATTAGAAACGTACACATATTTTGCATTGAGCTACCGAAATCGGTGCAAGAGGGTATCGACATAGACACCCGCACGGGAACAGATTTCTGGCGCGTAGCGATTGCAAAAAAAAGTAAGAACATTATGACAGCGTTCAAATTCCGCGAAGAGAACACGGTATCCATCGGGTA
>JANMZB010000217.1:0-5185 GCA_031382725.1 Sphingobacteriaceae bacterium
CACAAATTTGCCGTTGGTAATTAATACATCGGCAATTTTATTATGAAACTTTGAAGCAGGATGAAGGATGGTTACCGAACGGATAAGTATTGGTTTCATCAAATTTTAAGTTTTGATTCGCGGGTTTTATAAAGCCTTATCAGCAATACTTCTGCCGCAAGGAAAACCAGGGTTAAAATTAGGCAAAGTTTCCACAATTGAATCCCATTATTTACAGCTTTTACAGCGTTCTGAATTGATCCCTTACTAGGATTAAATATTTCGACGCCTTTTTGAGGAAATTTTTGGCTCAACTCAGCTTTATCGTAATAACTTAAATCAGACTCAAGGCGATTATCATTAAAAGCTACAGCTGATAAAACACTATCGCCCTTAAGCAGATTAAAAACACCTTTCTCCTTAATCTGATCGGAAATAAATAAACGTGTTCCATTTTCTGAGGATCGCATATCAGGAATAGCTTCAAAGTTTCCATTTTTCAGCTTCAAAGTTTGATTGGCCGAAAGGGTAACTTTATTAATTTCCAGATATTGATCCTTGCCCAATGTGTAAAACAACCTGTTATCGCGCAAGCTTAAAAAAGCAGATTGATACATAATTGGAACGAATACCGAATGCCTTACAAAATTGCCCGACTCTTCGCTAAGTGAAACCGCCGACAAATAAACCCTCCCTTTCCCAATCGAAAACTGGCTTAAAAAACTACCACCGCCGGGCGTTTGCAAAATTTGCTGCTTTCTCATGCGGCTCGTATTCGAATACTGTACAAGCTTTTTGGCTACAGGCAAATCCATCTTATTCGGAACCTTTGAAAAAACACCCTTAAAGATCGGGTGCTGTAAATTGATAGCTGTGACTTTAGTTTCCTTTGTTAATATGCCACGGGGAATATCAGTTCCTAAAGTTTGGGTTAGTACGGTTAAACCGATTAGGTTTTCTTCTAATGAGGGAAAGACCATCAGGTTGCCGCCATTTTGAACATAGGCTTTGAATTGTGATGCGAGTGCTGCGGATATGGTGTTAGTGCCCGTTAAAATAATTAATGGATAACCCGATAACTCAGCATAATTTATATTTCCTGTCGGGATATTCTTAAAGTTGAAGAACTGCTCCGCACGATATAAGGCATTAATATATGGATTCTCCGACTGTTCATTGATGGCTAGCACCGGCATCTGCCTTCGCACGTTAAACGTAAAGTAAAATTGATCATCGAAAATAACCGGATAGTCCGTTATCGTCACTTCGCCCCTTTTCCAGCCTGCCGATAAGCCACTAAATGAGATTGTATCTTTCGCGGTAGCGCGGGATTCTATAGTTAAACTTCCTAAGCCTTTCGGTTTACCATCTATAGCTATTTTAAAAGGGATATTTTCGGCACGCTTATCCGAATTATTTTTCAGCTGCACCACAAGGCGTTCGGTTTCATTAACCCGATGCACCGGCGAAGTAAACCAAACCGAATCGACCGAAATGTTTGCCAGCTCGTTTGCTTTCAAAAGTACCAATCGAAGGTTTGCACCAGAATCGGGTTTACTATTTGAAGAGCTTAAAAAGTTTTTTTGGAAATCTGATATCAGGTAACTGGTTTTCTCTGAGTTGGGCTCGCCTGAATAAATATCTTTTTGACGTGTAATTACCTGATTAATGGTTCTATTTAACGCACTCGTTTTAACACCTTCCACCGCTTCCACAAAATCTTCCGCCGAAACAAACCGCTGATGCTTTCCTTCGAAATCATTAGTCAGTAATTGGAATTTTGTATTTGGGCCGTAGGCCGATGCAATCTCTTTTGAACGCCTTTTTGCCTCGTCGAGCAAAGTCCCCTCCTTATTCAGGGTTTCCATACTGTAAGAATTATCAATATAAATACTTACAGCTTGCGGCCTGAAAGAATTGTTTTGGGAGTTCTTGTCCGGAATATACGGCTGGGCAAAAGCAAGTACTAAAAAAACCAGAGCCATGATTCTAAAAAACAGCAGAAGCAGATTTTTAAGGTTACGGCTCGAAGATGTTTGATGTTGAATTTCCTTTAAAAAAGCTACGTTACTAAAATAGACTTTCTTAAATTTTCTAAAATTGAACAGGTGAATAATTACCGGAATGGCAATCGAGAATAACGCAAATAGAAAACCTGGAAAAAGGAATTTCATTAATATTTCAAATTTAGGATAATTTTTAAATGAACTGGAAAAATGAATAACGAGTGGATAGTAATTCCTATACAAAGCAATAAAAATTACACATCGACTGACCTAAAAAAAATACAATTTTAATTTAATCTTTTGCGTAATTCCATTCTCCGTTGGTTGGCATAATCTTGGTATAAGTCTTAGTATAAAAACGATTGTTATGAAAAAAAATACAGACTTAACCGAAAATCTTTTAAAGCAATTTGATAAAGAATTAAGAGCAATTCTTAAATACGATCTGAAACAATTCAACGCTGGGAACGGCAAGTTTTTACGCAACAACCCAGGCCAAAACCAGGATAAAGACCTACTGGTTGCCTGATCTACATATATCCTTTACATCTACCTAGTAAAGCGAGTTGGAATTAATTTTCAACTCGCTTTTATTTTTAGTGCTGATGTAATATGATGATTAAGCAAAATCTTATATTTTTAACTAGTTTTGCCCCGATAGGTAGCAGCCTTAACAAGCTGCTTTAATAGGGAATACCGGTGTAAGTCCGGAACAGTCTCCGCTGCTGTAACCTCAATAAAAAATACTGCAAATTGCCACTTTTCGCTTTCGCGGATGGGAAGGCTGCAGTTTAGAGGAAGTCAGAAGACCTGCCTGAAAATTTTAATTTACGCTTTCGGAAGAAAGGCTTAAAAGATGAAAAGCAGCAGCAAACAAAACCTTAGCTATCGGGAATCGATCTTTCCGCTCAGCTCGCCCCTTCTGGTACAAATTTCCCTCATTTTAGCGCTTTGCTTTACAGCAGTTGCTTGCCGACAATCTTCTCCGACTGTTAAGAGCAGTCAGACATCTGAAAAAGAAAGTCAACCCTTTGATAGCACCCAAATAAAACATGCTAAAGGGTTCAACATCAAATACTTTTCCCGGTACAAGCTTCTTCAAATCTTTAATAAGTCTGGCAGAAAAACGGATACTTTAAATTATGCATTAGTCCCTCTGGGAAACTCTGCTCCGAAAGGTTTTCAAAAATGGCAAATCATCGAAATACCGGTAAAAAGTTTGATCGGGATGTCGTCTCTTCAAATAGCAATGGCCGATTTTGCAGAGTCGCCGGATGTTCTAACCGGGCTGGCGAGTTCAAAATATGTTTCATCGTCAAAAGTGAGGGCAAATATCAAGGCAGGTAAAGTTTTAGAAGTTGGCGAAGAAGGAACGATCAATTCTGAAATTATCATTGCGACAAAACCAGGCCTGGTATTGGCTACTGGCAATCCAACGGCCAGCTTTTCAAAATACCAAAACTTGTTGAATGCGGGGATCCCTGTCGTTTTAGTTTCCGAGTGGTTAGAGCACTCACCTCTCGGCCGGGCGGAATGGGTAAAGCTTATGGCTGCACTAGTGAACAAAGAAGCTTTAGTCAATTCAAAGTTTGCTAAGATTGAAAAAGAATATGCCCGACTGGCGAAAATTGGCAGAAGTGCGTCGCGTAAACCAAGCATAATTGTAGGTATGCCCTTTAAAGGTTCCTGGTTTGTACCGGATGGAACAAGTTTTATGACACAATTTTTTAAAGATGCCGGAGCTTCTTATAACTGGTATGACACCAACGGCACGGGAAGTATGGGCCTGAGTTTTGAAAGCGTAGCTCCTGTGGCGTTGAAAGCAGATTACTGGATAAATTCCGGCATTGCCAACACTAAAGCAGATATATCGACTCTTGACGAACGCTATACTTACTTTAAACCTTTTAAAAATAATACCATTTACAATTTCAATAAGCGGGTAAATGATATAGGCTCCAATGATTATTGGGAATCAGGAGTTGTAAATCCTCATCTGGTTCTTTCAGATTTGATCAGGATTCTTCATCCGGAAGCATTACCAAAACACGAATTAATTTACTACAAGCAGATTCTGTAATGGAGCATAAAATCCGGGAGGAGAATACTACTTATTCAGGGCAAATCGGAACCATAAAAAAAATGGTCATCGGTTTACTGATTTTATTTTTATTGATTTTTTTCATGCTCGACGTTGCTTTAGGCTCTATCTCAATACCGTTTAAGGAAGTGGTGAAGATATTCTTTTCGCAAGGATCTGATAATGAAGCCTGGGTTTATATCGTCGAAAAAATACGAATACCGAAAGCACTGACTGCCGTATTGGTTGGTTGCGGTTTATCGGTAAGCGGACTTCAAATGCAGACCTTGTTCAGAAACCCACTTGCCGGCCCGTCTGTACTGGGAATAACCGCCGGAGCTAGTTTAGGAGTTGCTTTGATCATGCTTTCGGCAGGAAGCATTACCAGTTTATATACCATTCAGGAACTTGGCATCAGCGGAAGCTGGCTGATTATTATTGCCGCGACTTTGGGTGCAGCACTCATCATGACCATTATTCTTGCCATCTCAGCTTCCTTAAAAGATAATGTGATCATGCTAATTGTTGGGGTGATGATTGCCAATATCACACTTTCAATCATCAGCATCTGGCAATACTTTAGTGCCCCGGACCAAATAAAGGAATATTTACTGTGGACATTTGGTTCTCTCGGAGGCGTTACCGAACACCATTTGTACGTGCTTTTAATAGCAGTTTCGGTGGGATTATTTACATCGTTCGCCTCCTCAAAACTATTAGATGCATTACTGCTTGGAGAAAATTACGCCCGAAGCATGGGATTAACCGTTAACCGTGCAAGAATTTTAATTATTTGCAGCACCAGTATTTTGGCCGGTAGTATTACAGCTTTTTGCGGACCAATTGGTTTCATCGGGATAGCTGTTCCGCACCTGGCACGTTCGCTTTTTAACACATCAAGTCATAGAATATTAATTCCGGGCTGCTGCCTGATAGGTACCGCTTTAATGCTGGTTTGCGATATTATTTCGCAATTGCCCGGCAGTCAGATCGCACTTCCAATAAACATAATCACTGCATTGATCGGTTCGCCGGTAGTTATCTGGGTGATTATTAGTCGAAATAATATCAGAGGTTTCTAATGCAGGGGGGCCAATTGTTAAATCTTAAAAACCTGCAT
>JANMZB010000223.1:0-9320 GCA_031382725.1 Sphingobacteriaceae bacterium
GATATAATCCTTAGCTGCTTCAGTAAGTGTTACAGAATACCCAAGAGCAGTAACTCTGGAGAACAATGCTTTCAACTCAATATCAATAATTTTGAATATGTCTTCTTTAGAAAGAGCATTAAACACGATTACATCATCTACTCTATTCAAAAATTCCGGAGCGAATGCACGTTTTAAAGCGTTCTCAATTACACCTCTTGAATGTGTTTCTGCTTGTAAAGCTTTTGCTGATGTAGTAAATCCAACACCCTGACCAAAATCCTTCAACTGGCGTGCACCAATGTTCGAAGTCATGATCACGATCGTATTACGGAAATCTACTTTCCTGCCTAAGCTATCGGTCAACTGTCCTTCATCCAATACTTGTAAAAGGATATTAAACACATCGGGGTGAGCTTTTTCAATCTCATCTAAAAGAACAACAGCATAGGGTTTGCGACGAACTTTTTCAGTTAATTGACCACCTTCTTCATAGCCTACATATCCCGGAGGCGCTCCAACCAAGCGCGATACAGCGAATTTCTCCATGTACTCGCTCATATCAATCTGGATCAACGCATCTTCACTGTCGAACATAAAACGTGCAAGTTCTTTTGCCAACTCAGTTTTACCAACCCCGGTCGGACCAAGGAAAATAAATGAACCAATCGGCTTTTTAGGGTCTTTTAATCCTGCACGAGTTCGCTGAATTGCTTTTGTAAGTTTCTTGATCGCTTCTTCCTGACCGATGATCTTACCGGCAATTAACTCAGGCATCGCCAATAATTTCATGCTGTCGGTCTGGCCTACACGCTGTACCGGAATACCAGTCATCATGGAAACTACTTCAGCAACATTATCGTCGGTAACGGTGTAGCGCTTTGTACGTGTTTCGGCTTCCCAGGAAGTTTTCGCACGCTCTAATTCTTCTAATAAGTTTTTTTCGGTATCGCGAAGTTTGGCTGCTTCCTCATATTTTTGACTGCGAACAACCTTATTTTTTTCCACCTTAATCTCCTCGATCTTTTGCTCAATATCAATAATTTCTTGAGGAACATGAATATTGGTAAGGTGAACACGAGATCCAGATTCATCTAAGGCATCAATCGCTTTATCAGGTAAAAACCTATCGGTAATATATCTCGAAGTAAGAGCCACGCAAGCATTAATTGCTTCTGGAGTGTATGTTACAGCATGATGCTCCTCATATTTTTCTTTAATTCTATTAAGAATTTCGATGGTTTCATCAGGAGTAGCAGGCTCGATCATAACCTTTTGGAAACGACGATCTAAGGCACCATCTTTCTCAATATACTGACGATATTCATCTAAAGTTGTAGCACCAATGCACTGAATTTCTCCACGGGCAAGAGCCGGCTTAAACATATTTGAAGCATCTAGAGAACCAGAAGCTCCACCAGCACCTACAATTGTATGTATCTCATCAATAAACAAGATTACATCGGGTGATTTTTCAAGTTCATTCATCACCGCTTTCATTCGCTCTTCAAACTGACCACGATACTTTGTACCGGCCACTAAAGAGGCAAGATCCAGCGTAACTACTCGTTTGTTGAATAATACACGTGATACTTTGCGCTGTACAATTCTTAGTGCTAATCCTTCAGCAATAGCTGATTTTCCAACACCAGGCTCACCAATTAAAATTGGGTTATTCTTTTTACGACGTGAAAGTATTTGAGAAACACGCTCAATTTCTTTATCACGACCTACAATCGGATCTAATTTACCGTCTTCGGCAGCTTTGGTCAGATCGCGACCAAAATTGTCTAATACCGGAGTTTTCGATTTAATATCTGATACTTTCTTTGGCTGACTGAATGATGATTCCTCTTCACGGAAATCATCGTCCCCGGCTGCAGAACCCGGAAGTTCATCGCGGAAGCCATCTTTGTTTTGTTCTACTTCTGCTTTAAACACGTCGTAATTTATGTTATACTGTAATAATATTTGTGAGGCAATATTATCGTCATCTCTCAAAATAGATAATAATAAATGCTCGGTTCCAATCACATCACTTTTAAATATTTTAGCTTCCAGATAAGTGATTTTCAGAACCTTTTCAGCTTGTTTTGTAAGGGGAATATTTCCCAGGTTAACTGTTGCGTTATTGGTTCCTTTAACCGCATCTTCGATAGACCTGCGTAAGCGCGCAGTATCCACACCAAGTGCCTTTAAAATCTTGATTGCCATGCCATCGCCCTCGCGAATAAGGCCAAGCAATAAATGTTCGGTGCCAATATAATCATGCCCAAGGCGTAATGCCTCTTCCCTGCTGTAAGAAATTACGTCTTTAACACGTGGTGAAAATTTAGCTTCCATTTTATAACCTTTCTTCGTCTTGAACGGCCTAATCTATAAATTTGTTTCATAAATCAGCCGCACTAATAAGTAATATTTTATCAACAATTACGCCATTGCGGCGAAAATAGTTTCCGAAGCCTTAAGATAATAAAAAATTAGATCAATTAATCAAAAACGCGATATTTGGAATTCAACTACAAGCAAAAATGGCAGACGAAAAAATAATTTTTTCTATGGCTGGGGTAAGCAAAATTTATCCCCCACAGAAACAGGTTTTAAAGAATATATACTTATCATTTTTCTATGGTGCAAAGATCGGGGTTATTGGTTTAAACGGCTCTGGTAAATCGTCTTTGCTAAAAATTATTGCTGGCTTAGATAAGACTTACCAGGGCGATGTAGTATTCTCTCCGGGTTATACGGTTGGCTATCTATCTCAGGAGCCGGAACTTGACCCCGAAAAAACTGTACGCGAAATAGTAGAAGAAGGCGTTGCAGAAACTACCGCAATTTTAAAAGAGTACGAGGAGATCAATGAAAAATTTGGCTTGCCTGAAGTATATGAAGACGCAGATGCAATGGACAAACTTCTTACCCGCCAGGGAGAACTTCAGGATAAAATTGATGCCAGTGGGGCTTGGGAACTTGATTCTAAACTTGAAAGAGCTATGGATGCCTTACGCACTCCTGATCCGGAGAGTAAAATTGCCACATTGTCAGGGGGAGAACGCCGCAGGGTAGCATTGTGTCGGTTATTATTAAAAGAACCCGACGTTTTATTGCTTGATGAGCCTACTAACCACTTAGATGCAGAATCTATCGACTGGTTGGAGCAATATCTTCAGCAATATAAAGGGACTGTAATTGCTGTAACGCACGATAGATATTTTCTTGATAACGTAGCCGGATGGATTTTGGAATTAGATCGCGGGGAAGGCATTCCATGGAAAGGGAATTATTCTTCCTGGCTTGACCAAAAATCGAAGCGTTTGGCTCAAGAAGAAAAGACTGAAAGCAAACGCCAGAAAACACTAGAGCGGGAATTGGAATGGGTTCGCATGGCACCTAAGGCTCGCCATGCAAAATCGAAAGCACGTTTAGCTAATTACGAAAAAATGGCTTCGGAAGAAGGTCGTGAGCGCGAAGACAAGCTGGAGCTGTTTATCCCGCCGGGACCACGTTTAGGTAATATTGTGATCGAAGCCAATCAGGTTAGTAAAGCTTATGGTGATAAAGTTTTGTTTGATAATTTAAATATCACTTTACCTCCCGCCGGGATTGTGGGCATAATCGGACCAAACGGTGCGGGTAAAACCACCCTGTTCCGTTTAATTACCGGACAAGAAACTCCTGATGCCGGAACATTTAAAGTTGGTGAAACCGTAGCTTTGGGTTATGTCGACCAAATGCATAATGATCTTGATCCCGAGAAATCGGTATGGGAAAACATCACCGGAGGGAATGAAACTATTTTACTGGGAAATAAGCCGGTAAACTCCAGAGCTTACGTTTCCAAGTTTAATTTTAACGGAGCAGATCAGCAGAAAAAAGTGAGCGTACTTTCGGGTGGAGAACGGAACAGAGCACACTTAGCGATCACGTTGAAGAAAGATTCGAACGTTCTGCTACTGGATGAGCCTACCAATGATATTGATGTAAACACCTTACGTGCACTAGAAGAAGGTCTTGAAAACTTTGCCGGTTGCGCCGTAATTATTTCTCACGATCGTTGGTTCTTAGACCGGATATGCACACACATACTCGCTTTTGAGGGCGATTCTCAGGTTTATTTTTTTGAAGGAAACTATTCAGATTACGAAGAGAACAAAAAGAAAAGGCTTGGAGATTTAGCACCCAAGCGCATTAAATATAAAAAGCTGGTTTTGTAAAGCCATTAAACACAAAAGGGAAATAAAAATTTCCCTTTTGTGTTATTTAATATTTCCGGAAAACCACGAAGTAATCTTATCCAGTATTTCCTGCTTATTTGTATCATCATATAAATCATGACCGGTATTATATAATACTAAGTCCGATTTCACATTAAACAGATTCAGCTTTGCGTACAAATCTGTTGCCTGATGTGCCGGAACAACCGAATCAAAGTTACCATGAATTATTAGGGTTGGCTTTGATAAAGAATTAACCTTTGCAAGCGGACTGGCATCTAAATATAGTGAAGGATTGGCCTCAAAAGAAGCACCCAACAATGCAGCAACAGCTGCAGCCTGAGGAAATCCAATTCCTCTTAGATCAGTAAAATTAGTTGGGCCTGATAAGGAGGCTACCGTTTTAATTTTATTGTTCGTATTATAAGCATAAGTATATAGCAAAGCCAGTTGTGCTCCTGCACTTACACCCAGCATTCCATATCTATCAGAAGATATATGCCATTTAAAAGCGTTCGAAGCCACAAAATTTACAGCAGCCTTAATATCGTTCTGCTGTGCGGGATGAATATTTGCGGGATCGGTACTGGTTAAACGATAATTCATGTTAATTACCGCGAAGCCTTTATCTTTTAGATAAACAGCAAGTTCGGTTAAGTCATCCTTGTCACCGTCTGCCCAAGAGCCGCCATGCAGTAAAAAAACAACTTTAGTAGTATCACTCCTTTGTAAAGGAAGATAAACATCCATCTTATTCTCTTCATCGCTGCCATAAGCAGTATCTAAAAACACCTCTTCCTTTACAGGTTCTGGATCTTTATTTTTTTTACATGAAGCAAGGCCAAAAACAAACAAGGCGATTACCAGCGGCAAATAGACTTTAAATTTCATTTGAGAGATATTAAAACCCATACATATTATAGGTCAGAGACTCTTACGTAAAACAATTTAAATTGTTATCAGTACTTTAAATTGCTGATTATACCTGATTGTTAATATGTTAACAACAAATTAATATGAATCTAATCTGGAATCGCCTATCTTTAAGAAAGCACAATTTAGCCTTGCGGCAATTCTTTGTAAGATGATTAAACTAATATATTCTTATGCTCTGGAAAAAATTTAGTGGAGAACTTATTACTATTCCAATTTTAGAAGAAGTTGAACAGGCTATAGAAAGAGAATATAATTTAGGTAACAAACTCAAAGTTTGCATCGGCACCGATTCGCAGGTTAAAGGCAGCTACACTGATTTTGCTACAGTTATCGTTTTCTTGAGGGAGAAAAAAGGTGCTTTTATGTTTATCCACCAGGAAAAAAGCAGCAAGAAAATGAGCATTAAAGAAAGAATGCTTACCGAAGTTCAGAAGTCAATTGAAACAGCCTATGCGCTTTGCGATTTGCTCGACCTATATGATGTAGATTTAGAAGTTCATGCTGATATTAATACCAACCCGATGTTTAAATCTAACCAGGCTTTGCACGAAGCTATGGGTTATATTTTAAGTATGGGTTTTGTTTTTAAAGCCAAACCCGAAGCGTTTGCCAGTTCTACCTGCGCGAATAAAATGGTGCAGTAATTATTCTTTCAAGAATTTCTTACATCGCAGTTCTTGCGATTTGTTAAAACATGTTAAATGATTCATTCATAAAACTTTGTGTGTAACAATGCAGATATGGCTGCGTCATATCCTAAAAGAACCCAAAAAAATTACAAACATGAAAACTTTAAAATCTTTGCTCGCCACAGCTCTAATTGCTATTTCTTTAAGCTCCTTCGCCGGAGAAGATCCAAAATCACAAAAGCTCACAATGGATTATGCGCTTCAAACTTATATTGAAGCTATAACCTCGGGTAAGGTGAAAGCCTTTGCAGAGATACTAGACAGCGATGTAAAGTTCACCGTTAACCGGGGGAAGAAAATTATTAATTATTCTCGATCTGAGATGTTGAGCATGATGAAAAGCACCGAAAATATCAGTCAGAATTGTGTTACAGAACATTCTATCGTACAACAAAGCACTACACAAGCCATAGTGAAAGTGACGATGAAGTATGATTCGTTCTCAAGAATAAATTATGTAACAATGGCCGAAACCAATAAAGGCTGGAAAATAACTAACGTATCTAGCGAATTTGTATAACGCTTATATCTATTACTAAAACGGCGGAAATTAAGCACCGCCGTTTTTTAATTATAGTTAAAGTAAAGCAAACTAAGCAGCGAAATTATCTTCATCTACTGCTTCCGTAATAGTCTCGGCACTCGCTCCAAATTGTGCATCATCTTTTTCAACACGCAAATTCTTAACAATATGTTGCTGCCTGTCGGGCGTGTTTTTACCCATGAAGTATTCAAGCAAGGCATGAATGTTCGCGTCTTTTAAAATAACCGGTTCCAATCTGATATCCTTCCCTATAAATAAACCAAATTCATCAGGAGAGATTTCACCTAATCCTTTAAATCGGGTAATCTCAGGCTTACCGCCAAGTTTGTTGATAGCGTTGTTCTTCTCCTCTTCGTTGTAGCAGTAAATCGTTTCTTTCTTATTTCTTACACGAAACAAAGGTGTTTGCAGAATAGAAACATGGCCTGCTTTTACCAGATCAGGGAAAAATTGCAGAAAGAAGGTCATCATTAATAATCGAATATGCATCCCATCCACATCAGCATCGGTAGCTATTACAATGTTATTATATCGCAAACCTTCCAGACCATCTTCAATATTTAAAGCGTGCTGTAAAAGGTTAAACTCTTCGTTCTCATAAACAACCTTTTTAGTGAGGCTGAAACAATTTAAGGGTTTTCCTTTCAAGCTGAAAACAGCCTGTGTCATTACATCTCTCGATTTTGTAATCGAACCGCTGGCCGAATCACCTTCGGTGATGAATAATGTAGTTTCCTGTTTCCGCTCATGTGTATCTTCAAAATGAAGTTTGCAATCGCGTAATTTTCTATTGTGGAGGGACGCCTTTTTTGCACGTTCGTTTGCAAGTTTTTTTATCCCGGCAATATCCTTCCGCTCCCGCTCAGATTGTAAGATTCGCTTTTCTAATGCATCTTTCGTTGCCGGATTTTGATGTAGGTAATCATCAAGTGCTTTCTTAATAAAATCATTAATAAAGCCTCGGACAGACGGCCCTTCGGGCCCTACATTTTGAGAGCCAAGTTTTGTTTTGGTTTGAGATTCGAATACCGGTTCCTGCACCTTTATCGCGATAGCGGCAACAATAGAAGCACGGATATCGGCAGCATCGTAATCTTTTTTATAAAACTCACGAACCGTTTTAACTACTGCTTCCCTGAAAGCAGCCTGGTGTGTTCCGCCTTGGGTGGTATGCTGCCCATTTACAAACGAATAGTATTCTTCACCGTATTGCTGCCCATGAGTCATGGCAAGCTCTATATCTTCACCCTTTAGGTGGATAATTGGATAGCGAATATTATCCGCGTCGGTATTCTTTGCGAGTAAATCGTGCAAACCCCGCTCAGAAAAATACTTTTTACCGTTGAAGTTGATAAACAGCCCAGAGTTAAGAAATACATAATTCCAGATCATGTTCTCGATAAACTCAGGGATGTAACGGTAATGCCGGAAAATCGAATCGTCGGGAATAAAATTTATGGCCGTTCCATTTCGTTGAGTAGTATCTTTTTCAGGTTCATCTCGCACTAATTCGCCCTGCGAAAATTCGGCAATTTTAGTTTTACCATCCCGGTAGGATTGCACAATGAAAGTTGAGGACAAAGCATTTACAGCTTTGGTTCCGACCCCGTTTAAACCTACTGATTTCTGAAAAGCTTTTGAATCATACTTTCCGCCGGTGTTTATTTTAGATACACAATCTATTACTTTACCTAGCGGGATACCTCTACCAAAATCCCTTACCGAAACCTTATGCTCGGAAATATTGATCTCAATATTTCGACCCGAACCCATCACAAACTCATCAATTGAGTTATCAATTATTTCTTTTAGTAACACATAAACGCCATCATCATACGCAGAACCATCACCCAATTTTCCAATATACATTCCGGGCCGAAGTCGTATATGCTCCTTCCAATCTAATGATCTAATACTGTCTTCACTATAATTAACTTCTGCCATTAATGCTTCTAATTGCTAGATTTTTTATTTGGTAAGCAATATACAAAACTAATTATCCCAGTCATTTCTAAAGTATCAACATATAAACGTTTGTCCTTAAATGCAGACAATTTTTAAGTTATCATTAGAAATTATGTGTTTGATAAAACCAAGAATTAATACGAAGGGAAAATAATTTATGCAGATATCATATCTCAATCATCAATTAACGCAGCTCTTTATAAAGCTTAATAAATTTGGTATGGTATTAGAACTATTCTCCACAATTAACGAACATATTATGACAGTTAATAAAATCAAGATCCCAAACGAAGCCTTAGATAAAGGCCAGGACTGGCAAAATCCCGCTAACCCTGAAAAAGCCGAGGATCAAAGAGATTTGGAACAGTTGTTACGTCAGAAACATGAAGCAGAGCGTCGCAAAGGCAACTTAAGTGATACTGATGAAACAAAAAAAGAAAACAATCAATAACCTTAAAAACACAAGATTATGAAAAAGCCAACTCAGCCAACCATCATTAAATTAAGCGAAAGATTTGATAAGCAATTGTTAAATATTTTATCGCAAGAATTAGGCTCTTTGAAAACAACTAAAAATCATATAATAAAATCACTTGGCTCAAAGCCTGATGGTGGATTGCGAGTAGCATAGAATTATATCTATTTTAAGATATCGTTACCTTCCCTCAATAATAAAAACCCAAATAGTTCTGCCACAACAGAACTATTTGGGTTTTGCAGCATAAATCAATTCCACTTTATAACCTGAACAATTAATTCCGTAGAACAATTAATTATGTTAAGCGTAGAGTTAGTATGGGATTACCAATGAGAATTACGTATAATGACAAGGACTATGTATATCACATAAATAACAGTTCTTCGATTGATAAAACTACTAGCGAGCTTCAAGTTGTCATAAATAATGAAACGATTGATTTGGTTAAAGATGAACGCAAAGTGTGGGTACAAAAAGGGGGAACTAATGTTTATGATCCTGAATTTATTCAAGCT
>JANMZB010000271.1:0-2108 GCA_031382725.1 Sphingobacteriaceae bacterium
TGATTGAGTGATTGAGTGATTGAGTGATTGAGTGATTGAGTGATTGAGTGATTGAGTGTGGACGGGAGGATGGAAGAAAGGTTGCTCGCTTGGCAATCCTTCCGCAGTGAAACTGTGCCCTTCTGGGCCGGGGAGTGTTAACTGTTTCTTTCAATGGTAAATCGTACCAGTTGTTCCAGCGATTGCCGGTAGGGCGAATCGGGAAAGGAGTGCAGGATCTGACGGGCCTCCGTTTCGTACTGTTTCATTACCTGGGTAGCGTACGCGATTCCTCCCGACTGTTTCACAAAGTCAATGACCTCCCGTACCTTTTTGGGCTTGTCCGATTCGTTTTTGACGATGTTGATGATGCGCCTCTTTTCCCACCAGCCTATCTGGTTGAGGGCGTAAATCAGGGGTAACGTCATCTTTTTCTCCTTGATGTCAATTCCGACCGGCTTCCCGATTTCATCCGTTCCGTAGTCGAACAGGTCGTCTTTGATCTGAAAGGCGATGCCCACTTTCTCCCCAAAAAGCCGGGCTTTGGCGACGGTATCGGTATCGGCGGAAGCCGAACTGGCGCCTACGGCACAGCAGGAGGAAATGAGCGAGGCCGTCTTCTGGCGGATTATTTCAAAGTACACGTCTTCGGTAATGTCCAGTTGACGGGCTTTTTCCATCTGCATCAGTTCGCCCTCGCTCATTTCGCGCATGGCGGTGGAAATGATTTGAAGAAAGCCGAAATCGCCGTGGTCTACCGAGAGTAGCAAGCCCCGGGAGAG
Source organism: Sphingobacteriaceae bacterium (assembly GCA_031382725.1). Classification (GTDB taxonomy): domain Bacteria; phylum Bacteroidota; class Bacteroidia; order Sphingobacteriales; family Sphingobacteriaceae; genus Paradesertivirga. Next base: position 762 of record JANMZB010000271.1, read on the forward strand.
CAGATAGTCGCCTACCAGCACGGCAATTTTGTTTTTCCAAAGCGCATTGACCGAAAAGAAACCCCGCCGGTAGTTGGCATCATCTACGACGTCGTCGTGCACGAGGGAGGCGGTATGGAGCAGTTCAATCAGAGCGGCCCCCCGGTAGGTGGCTTCCGTAATTTGGCCGCACACCCCGGCGCTCAGAAATACGAACATGGGACGGATCTGCTTGCCTTTGCGCTTCACAATGTAGTTCATGATCTTGTCGAGCAGCATGACGTTGCTTTTCATGAAGGCGCGAAACTTATGCTCGAAAGCATTCATTTCGTCGGCAATGGGCGCTTGTATACGTTGAATAGTCAGCATGTTGCGGGTAAGGTCCGTTTTACGGGGTTGGACCCCGCCTGCGGTGCAAGTATAGGTACAAATTGCCAATCTCTTTCCCTCCAAAAGAAAATAGGCCCGAAAGTAAAAAAATGGATCTGCCAAATGTACCTATTACAAGAACTACCTCCGACCGAAAATGAGGTAAACCGGCCCATGCTTTTATCGTTTTCGAAGGTAAGATTCGGAAAAACCACCCATTTATTTGCCCGGATCGTTCATATGCTGCCCGGAAAGTGTCATCGGCTTTGCGCCTGCCAGTCGCACGCAATGAACCGTTTATATAACTTTTAAATTATCTTTATCGTTGACAACGGAGACGAACAGGAACCTGGTTTCCTGCAGAGAAAATTCCGGGTCCGCGTGGTTTTGTTTCAGGTTGTTTACCTTTTCATAATTGTAATATTTACAGCAGTGAAGGTGTATTCCAGTGGGGAATCGCTCCGGTTCCGTGTGTGTTCCATGTAGTTTCATTATTCCGTTACGCCTCCCTATGACGCCTGCTTATATCATCATTTGTCTGCTCAACTTTGCCATTGTGGTCTGGGTGCTGTTCAAATACGTCCACGAAAGGAAACTCCCTCCCAAAAACGACGACGACGGAGGCGTGCCATCGGGTTACAATTTCCCTGATTTCGATCTGCCCAGCGGAAGTGGCCTCGATGATCTGCTGGTTGATCGCCCGCCCAGAGACTGGATGGGTACGCCAGCCGGACCGGTACGGGAAGCCGTGGAAGATCAGGCTTAGCCCCCATCCGTCCGTACCGATTCCGCCAGTCAATCAATGACGCCCCGAGCTTTGCAGGATACCAAAGCAGGCGGCAAGAAGAGAGGTAAGCAAACTAGAATGACTTGAAGAAGACGTACTCTTGACGTGAATGGATTACTCGATAGTCATCACAGAACCCAATTTCCCCCGTCTATAGGATACGTCTTAATGGGTTCAATTTAGTATGAGAAGGGTTTAGGCATCCACCTACC
>JANMZB010000437.1:0-7624 GCA_031382725.1 Sphingobacteriaceae bacterium
TGGTAGCCGAACTTTACACCACATAATTCCACCCCAACTCATCCGCACCAAATCCATACCGGATATCGTTAAGCGTTTTAAGTACTCTATTTGAAAACTCTGCCTTCGAGGGCTCTGGTAACTCATAAAGCTCACCTTCAAAACCAATACTGGCAATCGGTGCAATTGTAGCCGCAGTACCGGCACCAAACGCTTCAGTAAGTTTTCCGTTTTTTAAGCCTTCAATAACTTCTGCTACAGCAACTCTTCTTTCTTCTACAGAAATTCCCCATTTACGGGCCAGTGTCAACACACTATCTCGGGTTATGCCATTTAATATTGTATCCCGCGTAAGCGGAGTAATAATTTTACCATCAATAACAAACATCACGTTTGCTGCACCAAGTTCTTCTACAAAAGCATGATCACGGCCATCAGTCCAGATTACTTGATCAAAACCTTCTTTTAAAGCTTCTTGAGCCGGGAATAATGATCCACCATAATTGCCTCCCGCTTTGGCAAAACCAAATCCGCCTTCGCTGGCACGAGAATATTTAGTTTCAATCTTAACTTTAAGCGGTTTACTAAAATAAGCACCTACAGGGCAGGTAAGAACAATATATTTATACGTTTTGGATGGTTGCACACCAAGATACGGATCGGTGGCAAACATATACGGACGAATATATAAGGAATGATGCGCGGCTTTCGGAATCCATTCTTTGTCGAGATTTACTACCGCAGCAATACTTTCTAAAAAGATTTCCTTAGGCAATTCGGGCATGCACATCCGTTGCGCAGATAGGTTAAATCGTTCTGCATTCTTATCCGGACGGAAAACCACCACTTTCCCATCTGGATGGGTATAAGCTTTTAAGCCTTCGAAGAATGTTTGTCCGTAATGCAGTGAGGCAATTGCCGGACTGAGTGATAAATTCCCGTAAGGCAAAATTTGTAAATTTTTCCACTCCCCATCAACATAATCAGCAACAAACATGTGATCGGAAAAGATGTGACCAAAGGGCAAATTATTGAAATCTGTTTCCGCTAAGCGCGATGAAGAGGTTTTTGTAATTTGTATATCAAGTGTATGTAGCACGGCAACGTCTTTAAATCTATCAACATACAAATAAACAGAATTTGTAGGGTTTTATGATAAATACTGTTGAGATTAAAAAAATTTGGCAAGCAACATTCCGAGATATAAACCGCTTACACTTAAAAAGAAGTTTAAAAGTATGTTTGAAAATGCCAGCAAACCATTGTCATTTTTAAATAGCTGGACGGTTTCAAATGTGAAAGAAGAATAGGTACTAAAGCCTCCGCAAAAACCGGTTATAATTAGAAGTTTAATCAAGGGGCTAATCGACAGCTTATCTGCACTCAGTATGATGATAAGCCCAAAAACGATACAGCTTAAAAAGTTTGCTGTTAAGGTTGCAAACGGAAATACGCTTTGCCAGGAGCCATACATTTTGGAAATGCCATACCGGGCAACACTGCCTAATCCACCACCTGCAAAAACCAATAAAAGCTCTTTCATTAAAAGAGATATGAGACGTTAGATATGAGATTTGAGAATCTGTAAGTTTTCATATCGGTTTAATTGATGCTTAAATCCTGTGATTGATTCATGTTGGCAAATTATTAATACAAAATCCGGAATTTTATGGTTTGCGATATCTCTTTTAGTTCCTTTAAAACCTGTTTGTCGTACTGCGCACTCACATCCGTAATGGCGTAGCCAATTGCGGCATTCGTCATGAGGAACTGGCTAACAATGTTAATGTTGTGCGTCGCGAAAATTTGATTGATTTGCGCCATAATTCCAGGCACATTTTTATGAATATGTATGAGCCTGTGAGCGTTTGCTACTTTAGGCAATTGTAGGTTCGGGAAGTTAGAGCTGAGATGCGTATCACCTTTGTTTATAAAGTCGGCTGTACGTTTTGAAATAAATTGTGAATTGCGGGGGTTGTGTTTCGGGTCGTCGAAAATTACAATTCCCATTTCGGTAGCAATTTTATGCGAGAGCTTTTGCTTGCTGTTTCCTAAATAGCCAATCGTTTTCAGTTTAACCGCTTGCTTTAAAACCTCATCGGCAATATGTTCACCTTCTGCCAATATAAGCATACCAACATCTGGTATGTATTTTTCTTCAAAGGTGTCTTTATGGCGAATCGAAAAGCCATCTTTTTTCAGAATTTGCATGGCTTCTTCGGGAACATTGCCCACAATCAGACATAAGATTCTGTTTTTGGGATAAGAAATAGCACGAGGCAATTGATTGATGTATAAAAACTCATCAAAGCTTGGCGTTACATGGTCGGCTCTTTCGAGGATGCTTTGGCGGGCAATGTTCTCCGTGAAAGCGTAAAACTTTTGAATAAGTCCTGATTCTTTTAACTGAAAATCCGAATAGCCATCGCCGATACCAAAAATATTTCCTTCAAGCTTCAACTCCTGTAAGAGTTTGACTTTGCCGCCTTCCTGCGAAAGCGGATTGGTATCATCATACCCTACTATATTTCCGTCAACATCAAAAAGAAAAGTATTGGCGTATATATTCTCTTTTTTGATGTGATAGGGCAAAACTACCGGAGTAATGAATTCTTTAAATCCACCTGAAACAATTAAAACATCATCGGGATGATTCTTAAAAAACGTTCGGTTTCTTGAAAATGATGAAGAAACCAGTTTCTTTAAACGGGTAACCAAAAGTTTTAAGTGATCACGATTAGCCTGTAACACTTTCACTCTTTTGGTCAAGCTTTCCCGAAAGGAAAGGCGACCTTCCATCGCAGCATTGGTAAGATCCTCTATTTCTTTATAGATCGCTTCGCGATTTGGATTGTCTTTTAATGAAATTCGAGCCAGCTCATCTAAAGCTTCAACCTGGGTAAAAGTGCTGTCGAAATCTATAATGTAATAATTCTTCATTTTTGGGGAAACTCACCTCTTTGCTGCAAATGTAGCAAACCTCTTATTTCTTTGAAGCATCGCAAATCTCTTTAATGCTTGATTTAATCTGCTTAAAAGTAAAATCTGGAAAATGCGTTAAAAATTTCTCACTCGAATAGCTGATATTTTTGAACGCACTGTTTGCAGTGTCTTTAGTAAGGCCGTACTTTTTCCCGTTAAATAGAGATAGTAAACCGGCACCCCGCCAGCCGATATTCATCAGCCACGGCTTAACCTCAAACGATGGAGGGGAAATTTGGTATGCATTTGCGGCTTCGGTAAATATCGTCTTCAGACTTAAATTCTCGGAATTTAAAATAAACCGTTCGGCACTAATATCACTTTCCATTAAAACGATCATGGCTTTAACTACATCTTCAACATCTACAAAACCATTGCTTCCGCTTGTGTAAAATTTCAGACCTTTTCTTACGGTTTCAAATATTTGGCCGCTTCCTTTGGTGTCTGCATTCTTTCCGATAATAATCGATGGATTTACAATTACCGCATTTAAACCTTCGGCAATAGCTCGCCACACCTCCATTTCACTTTCGTATTTAGAAATTGAATATCCTTGTTGACTGCCGTCAAACTCCCATTGCATTTTTTCGGTTACAGGCCCATCATCTTTCGATTCGCCAAGTGCCGCTACCGAACTTACATGAATCAATTTTTCGATCCGATTTTCCAGGCAAAGGTTCACCAGGTTGAAGGTTCCTTCTTTATTTATTCGTAATTGTTTTTTCTTGTCTTCGGCAGAGAAAGAAAGTAACGCCGCGCAATGATAAACTTTAGAAACACCCTGAAGTGCTTTTTCCAATGCGAAATAATCGAGAACGTCTGCTTCGACCCATTCAATAGACTTTTCTTCAATTAAAATAAACGGAATTTGCGAAGATGCCCTTTTAATCGCCCGAATGCTTTCGCCCCCTTTAAGAAGTTGTTTTACTAATTCCGAACCCAAAAATCCGGTAGCACCCGTTACGAGTATCATTAAAGCGATTTTTATTCATTTCAAATTTACAGCAAAATTTCAGCTAAGCGAAGCTTAATTCGTTTAGGTTAGTGATCGATTAAATGAATTAATTTCATTTATAAAAACTTATTTAATAATTTGATATTTGAGCAGGAATGAACCCCTGTTTTTAAGCTCAACCAAGTAGCGCATGTCTTTAGTCGATTTTTTTTCACCTGTTAATTCTGATAAGGTAAAGTCTCATGCCGAATATTATGCCAGCCAATTGGGCGCTTTGGTAGAAATTTATGTGCATGAGTTCCCCGACTTAGATGCTCAGAAGTTTGATATCGCCATAATTGGTGTTTTAGAGGATAGGAATGCGTTTAATAATCAGGGTTGCGCGCTTGCGCCGGATTATGTAAGAGAGAAATTGTATTCCCTGAATCAAGGGCCGTACAACACCCGGATTGTAGATCTGGGAAATATCAAACCCGGGAATAAAGTATCTGATACTTATTTCGCGATCAGGGCGATAGTATCCGAGCTTGTTAAAAGGAATATTTTGCCCTTGATAATTGGCGGCGGTCAGGATTTAACCTATGCTCAATACCTGGCTTATGAAGCATTGGATCAAAAAGTAGATCTGGTTATAGTTGATCCCAGGTTTGATCTGGATGATCCGGAACATGCTTCGGAAATTGAAGCAACATCAACATCCTATCTAAATAAAATACTGCTTCACCAGCCAAATTACCTGTTTAATTATAGCAATATCGGATACCAGACTTATTACGTAAATCAGGACAGCCTGCGCGTAATGGAAAAACTTTTGTTTGATGTAAACCGTTTGGGAGACTTTTATGGTAACGTAGCGGTTTCCGAACCCATCATCCGAAATGCTAATTTATTAAGTTTTGATATATCAGCTATCCGTTCATCAGATGCATCTGGAAACGCGAACGCAGGGCCAAATGGCTTTTACGGTGAAGAAGCCTGCCAAATTTGCCGATATGCCGGTATGAGTGATAAACTCACTTCTATTGGATTTTACGAATTTAATCCGGCGTACGATTCTAACGGCCAAACGGCCATGCTACTTGCGCAGATGATCTGGTATTTTGTTGATGGATTTTACCATCGTAAAAAGGATTTTCCTTTACAACCCAAATCTCAGTTTCTTATTTACCGGGCATCGTTAAAAGATAATACGCACGAACTGGTATTTGTTAAAAGCAAAAAAACGGACAGATGGTGGATGCAGGTGCCATATCCGGTTGGTAATTCCAAAAACGAGCGTTATCATTTGATGCCTTGCAGATACGAAGATTACCAGATTGCCGTTTCTGGTGATATGCCTGACCTTTGGTGGAGGACGTATCAGAAGCTAATTTAGTACACAATATTTCTCATGAGATTTAAAATATCAATTCTTTTTCTCTTTTTATCGGCAACGGTAGCATTCGCGCAAAAGCGGAAATTTGAAATCAACGGGACTATAAGCCAAAATCTGACCGGCAAGAAATTGTATTTCACAAGAATAAAGTTGTACGGTACTCCTGCGCCTGTTGTTAGGCCGGTAGAGATAAAGGCAGGAAAATTTTTGATTAAAGGCGAGCTAGATGAGCCTGAACAAGCGGTCCTTTCTTATAATCAGGATGGGAAGGCAGACTCGACTTCGCTATCATTTTTAATCGATAAGGGAACGATTGCTGTTGTAATAAGCGATAAGCTTAAAACGGCGAAGGTCTCTGGCTCTGCGGCTGATAAAGACTTCAAACTATATTTGAGTGAGGTTAATCCGCATACTCAGGATATGAATCGCTTTTATGAATCTGTTAATCAAAAGGTATTGAAAGGGGCGAACGCCGATTCTCTTAAACAGGTTTTTATGGCTGCTTATCAGGATTACCAAAAAGTGACTAATGATATCCGTATGAATTTTATACAGGAACACCCGAATACCTTTATTAGCTTGATTTTGTTGCCTGAAGTTGCAGAGGTAACTCAAGATTACAACTTCGCTGATTCTTTATATAATACGCTTAGCGACGAAATAAAGAAAACTTCTTCGGCGAAAATTATTAAGAGTCAATTCAAAAGTCACTCCGGATTATCAATAGGTTCGTTGGCACCGGAATTTACTCAAGCCGATACTAAGGGAAAAAATGTTAAGCTGAGTGATTTTAAAGGAAAGTATGTATTAATTGATTTTTGGGCTTCGTGGTGTGGCCCTTGTCGCCAGGAGAACCCTAATTTAGTGAATGCATACAACGCATTTAAGGACAAAAATTTCACCGTTTTGGGAGTGTCTTTAGATCAACAGAACGGAAAAGCGAATTGGTTGAAAGCGATAAAAGACGATCAGTTAAACTGGACTAACATTTCTGATCTGAATTTTTGGAGGAATGAAGTTGCTGTAATGTATAATATCACTTCAATTCCGCAGAACTTTCTTCTCGATCCCCAGGGGAAAATTATAGCAAAAAATTTACGAGGGGAAGAATTAACAAGTACGCTTGAAAAGCTATTAAGGAAATAAAGATTGCTATATCGTGTAACCGATAATTACAAAAACCATTCCGGCAATAGATACTAATAAAGCAGTTTTTCCAAACAGTATTCCAAGAATAGCACCTATAACAATCAACATAAAACCTACCCAAAGATAAGCTCTGGAAGTTTTAAAATTTCCGGGTTCGGTAGCCTCAACCTTTTCGTCATCGTTTATAGGAACAGGTTGAAGTGTTTCTTCTTCATGATTGTCCGGAACTTCCACAGTTGCTGCTTTATCTGTAGTAGATTTTGCAATTGCCTTTGATGGAGCAGATTGTGCCGGTTTTGGCGTGGGGCTTACCCTGGCATTTAATGATCCTGCGCTTGATTTAGCTAAAGATCCTGCTTTTGAAGTATTTGAAGAAATTTCCTTTGAAGTCTTTTTGGATGGGGAAATACTCACCCCTGGATGTTGCCCTAAGCTGTTCGGCTGACGTACCCTGGCGTTGCTATTTATTAAACTGTCGAAGTTTAAAGCTGGTTTCTTCTCAGAGGCAGTTACTCTAACAGTCACTTTTTTAACCGAATCCTGTAAAATCGTTTTATCGCCTGCAAAGGCCGATAAAATGCTCAATGCAAGCGCTGTTAAAAGTAGAGAGGTTTTAAGATACATAATTCTATAAATGTCTTACAGTAATGGTATGTGAGCGTCCGGCCATTACTGTATGTTTGCACTAAATCAACATCTATACGCCTTTTCTACTTTTTTGTTATCAAAATTTGTTATTAAAATGAGCTGCCTAATGTGAAAATTTATAGAATTTAAATTTTTCTTGATCTTTAAAGTAAGTCAAATCCAATATCCAGTCTAAAATATCGGCCGTCATAATACACCCTGCCGGCATCGGCTACGGCTTGTTGTACGGCATCAAACATGGTATCCTGTAAAGAAGTAATAGCTAAAACCCGACCCCCCGCTGTTTTAATCAGACTATCATCAAGCACCGTTCCTGCATGAAAAACATAAGAATCTCTAATATTCTCTAACCCTGAAATAACTTTTCCCTTCATGTATTCGCCTGGATAGCCACTCGAAACAAGCATAATTGTGGCCGCGGTTTTATCAGAGATCTTTAACTCTTTCTCGTCAAGGTTTCCATGTGCAACGCCAAGTAGCAAGTCGAGAAAATCGCTTTCGATACGAGGAATTACACTTTCCGTTTCCGGATCTCC
>JANMZB010000341.1:0-1033 GCA_031382725.1 Sphingobacteriaceae bacterium
CCACCCACACCTCCCCCTACACTTACCTTCGTTACGGCTCCTCGTCTTAACCGTGACCGACGAGGACGAGCAACCGCACACAAGAACATGACCTTTTGTATATGTGATTTGTGGCGGGTAGTTGGCGCCTTGATCTCTTCATCAATGGCAGCATAGCACCTAATCTTTGTTTGTTGTTGTTGGAACCATTTTTCGTCCACATGTATCGTTTGATACTGTGGATCGAAAATGTTCGGGTTCTCGATTGAAACCCGATCTCGTACAAACCGTACGCGATTATCACGATGTTTTGCAGTAAGTTTTGGCTTTACCGCTAGGGTGACCGGTCGAAAAAGTTTCTTATGACGAACCAGCTTGAAAAAGTACGTAGGACTAATACCTAGTGCTTCTGCTGTGTCTCTAAGTGTTTTTCTCTTACGTACCGGGATGGTACGAATCTTACGCTGTAGCTCCGCCAGGTCGTACATCGGCTTGCGTCCGGAGTTACAGCGACGGGACGACACGTCGGCTTTTCCATCGGCACTTGTACTTAACGATTTACGCCCGCGGTGCCAAATATTGGACACCGTCTTGCGGTCGACAGCAAATTGTCGCGCAACTTCGGCAATGGCACCATACCGAATATCATCGTTTTTGAGGTTGGATTGAAGCACAATCCAAATCGCGTTTCTTTTATCTAACGACAGATTCGGTCTTTTCACCGAAACCGCTATACCGTCGATACTTTCCTTGTTCGAAACGGCTGGGTGGTTGTTGAGTTCGACGGGGGGTCTGTCATTGTCGATTTTGCCGTCGAGTTTGAGGTTGTGGATGATGATGAAGGAATCGTCTATTCCTTACGGTTAAATATGCGTTAGAACCGTCGGAATGTAGAGAACGCATTGGATGATTGTCGTCTAAGTAATTTTTTTTTATTTAGCTTAATTTTCTAATGAACGTACAAGTCGGGACTATATTAGTGCGTTGAGGGAGTACATGTTAAATAGTTTCAGGAAGAAACTATATGTACGGCTGATTATCGACAGGTTTCAGG
>JANMZB010000342.1:0-9427 GCA_031382725.1 Sphingobacteriaceae bacterium
ACACCCACACCGTGCAAACCACCGGAAACCTTATAGGTATCTTTATCGAATTTACCGCCGGCATGTAAAACCGTCATTACCACCTCGAGAGCAGATTTTTTCTCTTTAGTGTGCATTGCGGTTGGAATACCACGACCATTATCTTCTACAGAAATGGAATTTCCTTTATGAATCTTAACAAGAATATCAGTACAATAACCTGCTAAGGCTTCATCAATTGAGTTATCAACTACTTCGTAAACAAGGTGGTGAAGCCCTTTGAATCCGGTATCACCAATATACATAGAGGGGCGTTTTCTTACCGCCTCCAATCCTTCTAAAACCTGAATATTATCCGCAGAATAATTAGACCTGTCTTCTGTTTCTTCGCTCATATTTTTAATTAAACAACAAAACCAAATTTAGCCTTTTTAAAAGGATTTCGCGGCATTTGTGGATAAATAGACTGGGTGTGGAAAGTGACGTTTTGAACCTAAAATCAAGGATATACGATTGAATTTTGAACGATAACGCTAACGTATCTTTTATTATGATACTTATCACGAAAGTTTATCTTTGCTCACAAATTAAACTCATGATGAATAGATTCTTTTTTAAAATATCCGCAGGCTTATTAATAGCTGCAATTTTTGTTGTTTCATGTGACAAAGATCAACCAAAAACTACCAGCGCTACCTCCAAAACTACAGTGGCAGACAAACCTGTCGAGCCGATTGTATATGTTAATTCTGATTCATTGCTTGAAAACTATAGCTATTTTAAAGATCTCCGCACTCGCATGGAATCTAAATCTAAAAAAGCTCAAGCTGATTTAGCCGCTAAAGGAAATTCTTTTCAGAGAGAAGTCGCCGAATACCAACAAAGCGCACAAACACTTAGTGCTGATGTAAGAGCAGCGACCGAACAGCGTTTAGCACGTAAGCAACAAGAGTTGCAAACTTATGACCGAAATGCAAGTTCGGCGCTAGCAAACGAATCAGCTGCTGAAAACGAAAAATTGTATGAGAAAGTGGCGACTTACTTGAAAGGCTACGCTAAAAAGAAAGGTTATAAAATGGTGCTGACTTATTCTAAAGCAAACTCTGCAGTTTTATATGCTGATGAAAGTCTGGATGTGACAAAGGAAGTTGTAAGCGGCTTAAATGATGCTTACAAAAGCGAGAAAAAATAATCCTATAAATTTTAACACTAAGGGCTGTTTCGTTTCGAATCAGCCTTTTTTTTGTTTGATCGTACTTGATTTGAAATGTAATTTTGCAAATTCACTCTCGTTTCTAAACTATGGTACAGGCAGTAACACCCGATGAGAAATTCATGAAGATGGCTATCGCGCTTTCTCAAAAGAACATCAATGATTGTTCAGGCGGACCATTCGGTGCTGTAATTGTGAAGAATGGCAAAGTGATTTCTAAGAGTGCTAACAAGGTAATTACAAAAAACGACCCTACTGCTCATGCCGAGATATCGGCGATCCGTATCGCCTCAAAAAAACTGAAAACGTTTGACTTAAGTGATTGCGTAATTTACACCAGTTGCGAGCCTTGCCCAATGTGTCTGGGTGCAATTTATTGGTCGCGCATTTCAAAAATTTTCTATGCAAATACCCGGCAGGATGCTGCCGACATAGGCTTTGACGATAAACTGATTTACGATGAATTGAACCTTCCGTTTGAAAAGAGAAACCTACCAATTGTGCAATTAATGCGCGGCGAAGCAATGGGGCCTTTTAAGCAATGGAAAAAGATTGAAGGAAAGGTGGAGTATTAGCTATTAGTGGTCGATACATTAAAAAATTTATCAGTATTTATAAACCATTATTTACGCGAGTTTTGGATCTTTTAACTGAAGTACTTTTGGATCCTGTTATGCCCTGGCCGGGCCGGCTTCTTTCTTTTCCTTGGATGAAAAGAAACAAAAATCAAGGCTTTCGAGTATTTAGCTAAAAGTTCAAAAGAAGGCCATCTGCAATCCAAGCCGCGGGTTAAGGTAGTGCTGGCTTGTAGTTTCCTAATCCGCTTCTCCGGATTGCTTCCCCTCAGCTCATTATGTTCTTTCAACAAGCCTTCTTTTAACCTTTCTTAACGCTCAATCCTCTGAGGCCGGCCTGCAAAACGCATTTGGCGTTTGAACTTCCGTGACAAAAAATTACTTAAGCAGCCGAAGTGGGTGCGCGGGCCCGAACAAAAAGGCGGCCGAGCATTTTTTTGTTCTTGATTTTTTTGGTCCTTTTTTCATCAAGGAAAAAAGGACTAGGCCATCGCCCGGCTATGAGGGCGGCGAGAGTACCCTCAAGCACGAACCTTCGGGATTGCTGATTGAACTGCTTACTCCGCTTCTGCGGATTACTCTTCAATCTCTTATGTTTAATTGTCTATGTAGTTTAGAGCCTTTTGAAAAGATTTCAGGATGATTAACATTGAATAATGCAGATAGATACAAAACTCACATTAGTTAGGCAAATGGAAGCAACAGACTGGTTAAGTGTTGTTGAAATTTATAAACAAGGAATTGAAACTGGTAATGCAACTTTTCAACAAGACATTCCAACCTGGCAAGACTGGGACAACAGACATTTAACAACTTGCAGAATTGTGCTGATTAAGGAGAATGAAATTGCAGGCTGGGCGGCTTTGACTCCTGTTTCCGGACGTTGTGTATATGCAGGTGTTGCTGAAGTTAGTGTTTATGTTGCTGATAAATTTCGCGGACAAAAATTGGGGCTTCAATTATTGCAACAGCTAATTGAAGAAAGTGAAAAAGAAAATTTCTGGACTTTACAGGCTGGTATTTTTCCTGAAAACACTGCAAGTTTAATGATTCACCAAAAATCAGGATTTAGGAAAGTAGGTTATAGAGAACGTATTGGAAAAATGAATGGTAAATGGCGGGATACAATCTTATTAGAAAGAAGAAGTGAAAAAATCGGGAATGACGGAATTAAGTAAAGCCAGTAACTGCTAAACGCACAACCATTAATCATCAAAGAAACTATCAAATTCTGCCGGAGCTTCCTCATCAAACAGATCCGAAATTTCCCGCCTGTCCTTTTTCGTGGGTCTGCCCGCTCCCCTATCGCGGCTTAACATTGGAGCTTGAAACATTGATTTGTATTTCTGAGTCTCTTCTAAAGGCGTTACATCTTCATAAAAGTTAATAGCAGTTTTCGCATCTACCCTATTAAATAGCAGACCTGTTACTTTTACCTGCCTGCGGTCGGCTCCTTTTGAAACATGGTAGATTTCTCCCGGCTTTACTACATGCGATGCTTTAAGATTATTTCCACCGTATTTGATCCTGCCCGCTTTACATGCTTCGGTTGCCAGAGTTCGCGTTTTGAAAACTCTTATAGACCAAAGGTATTTATCGATGCGAAGTTTTTCTTTTTCGGCCATTACCATTAATTTAAGTGTGTTAAATGTTATAAATTACCAAAAGATTAACAAAAGTTTAAAATCGGTTTCTAAAAAACCAGATTTTACTATAATTTGTGAAACTATAACCAATTATATCTGTCGCAATCTTAATAATAGCTATGACAAAACCTGCAAAAGCAGCAATATGAAATTATATATATATCTGACTTTTCTTTTTTTCATGAGTACTGCGAGTTACGCAAATAGCTTGTCCGACAGCCTCATTAATGAATTAAATACAGAACTTGAGAAGAAGGAAATATATAACTCCCAAAAGGAAACAGATATTCAGCGTCTCAAACAAGCATTAAATAAAATTTCCAGATCTAATCTACCAGCGCGTTATAAGGTAACTGCAAAGATATATGAAGAATATAAATCCTTCCAATTTGATTCTGCCTATATCTATGTAAATAAGCTTTTGTCGTTAAGTCGGGCGATGAAAGATCGCGCAAAAGAGTATGATAGTAAGGTGAAACTCGGTTTTATTCTTTTATCGTCAGGCATGTTTACAGAAACCTTCGATAGTGTGCGGGAGGTGAATGTAAATTACCTTTCAGACAGTACCAAGCTGGATTATTATACCATGTTAACCCGCGCTTATTACGATCTGGCAAGCTATGATAACGATAAATATTATGCACCCCGCTATAACCAGCTTGCTGCAAGGTATATGGATTCGGCAATAACAATTAGTAAAGTCGGCTCTTTCCAGAAAGATTATTGGATCGCGTTTAAGAAAATTAAAAACCGACAGTCGGACCAGGCTATTGCTGATTTAAAAAAATTATCATCCCGACATGATCTGACTAAGCATCAATTTGCAATCGCCGCATCCACATTAAGTAACCTTTATACCCAATTAAATAAATCAGAAGAAGGGATTGACCTTTTAATTAAGGCATCTATTGCAGACATTCAATCATCAACCAAAGAAACGATCGCTCTCTTCTGGCTATCTGAAATTTTATACAAGAAAGGCGATATCGAAAATGCTTACAATTATATTCAGCATGCTATGAACGATGCTGAGTATTATGGTGCACGCCAGCGTATTTTTCAGATCAGCACTATATTGCCAATAGTTGCCGCACAAAAGCTTAATTATGCAGAAAAAGAGAAAACCACATTTCTAATCTTTCTCATTTCAATCATCTTCTTTACCATTATTATCGTTTTCTTCTCGGTAACGCTTTATAAACAACTTCAAAAACTAAAGTTAAAAGAGAAAATTATTGAGGAAACAAACGCCGAGTTGGCCAGGATTAACGATAAGCTAATTGAAGGCACACGAATAAAAGAGGAATACATCGGTTACTTTTTTGATGTACTATCGGGCTATATTCTCAAACTTGAAAAACTGAAGCGTTCAATCGACATGAAGCTTACGGTTAAAAAGTTCGACGATATTGGGATTATCATTAACAACATTAATATTAAGTCTGAGCGGGAAAACCTCTTTCATACCTTCGATAAGATCTTCCTAAAGATCTTCCCCAACTTCGTAAAAGAATTCAATTCACTGCTTAAAGAAGAGGATCAAATCTGGCCGAAAGAGCATGAGGTATTAACTACCGATCTCAGAATATTTGCCTTAATCCGGATGGGCATTGAAGACAGCGTTACAATTGCCAACATCCTGGAGTATACCGAAAAAACCATATACGTATACAAAATGCGGATCAAAGCCAAAGCACTAATTCACGGTGATGAATTCGAACGGCGCATTATGTCTATCAGAGCTGAAACCGAAAACAGGTAATTTCCCATTCAAGATTACATTTAAATGGTCTTTATTAAAGGACACACTTCCGGCTTTACTACAAGAGCCTAATTCAGACGCATAATTTGTCTGATTAAACCCTAAAATTCAGTTAAATTTTTCTCGGCGCAATTGTTTTTAACAATCTTATTATCAGTATATTAACTTTTAAAAACATCGTAAAATTTTAAATAATATTTAAACTAATAGCTATTGCAGATTAAGGGGTGGAAATTTGTGTTTAAGTAATAACCAAATAAATAAACCCGGCTCTGAACAAGGTTGTGAAGAGTTAAAAATTAACCAATTAATAAACGATTTGTAAAGATGGATGCGCAACCGTCAATAATCAGATCGCTGTTTTAAACCTAAAATAATTTAAACATGAAAAAAGATTACACAAGCAGACGCTATGTTCTGGTATGCGCAATGTTGATGCTCTCCATTATTACGTATGCACAAACAGGTAGCTTATCAGGAAAAGTATCTGATGAAAAAAATGAGACCCTACCCGGGGCTTCTATTGCGATTAAAGAACTTACTAAAGGCACTACAACCGATGCTGAAGGAAACTTTAGAATTGCGGGTATTCTAAATGGAGACTACACGGTTGTTATATCCTTTATTGGCTATCAGCCATTTCAAAAAAAGGTAACGATAACGGGAGATACTCAATCCAATTTTCAGCTTCTACCAAGCTCAAACGCCTTAAGTGAGGTGGTTGTTATTGGTTATGGAACCCAAAGAAAAAGAGATTTAACAGGGGCTGTAACATCGGTTACTGCCGAAGATTTTAATAAAGGAACGGTAGCTAGTCCGGAACAGCTTATTACTGGTAAAGTTGCTGGTGTATCAATTACCACAAACGGCGGAGCGCCGGGGGCTGGTAGTACTATCCGTATTCGTGGTGCAGCATCATTGACGGCAAGTAATGATCCGCTAATAGTAATCGACGGGGTGCCAATCAGCAATAACGGCATCTCTGGCTCTCCAAATGCATTAAGCTTAATTAACCCTAATGATATAGCCTCGATGAGTATTTTAAAAGATGCATCGGCTGCAGCAATTTACGGATCAAGGGCATCGAATGGAGTTATTTTAATCACTACCAAAAAAGGAACTAGTGGAAAACCTTCATTAAGTTTTAGTAGCCAAAATTCTATTTCAAGACTTACTAAACAAGCAGATGTATTATCTGCTGATCAATTCAGGACGTTTGTTAATGAAAGAGGTAATGCTGAATTAAAAGCTTTATTAGGCTCGGCTAATACCAATTGGCAAGATGAAATTTATCAAACCGCTACCAATACAGATAACAATTTAAGTTTCTCAGGAACCACTAAAAAAGTTCCTTACCGCTTTTCGCTGGGATATTTAGATCAGCAGGGAGTATTGAAAACAGGCTCACTAAACCGCACATCAGGAGCTATTAATTTAACTCCAAGATTGCTAAACAATAAATTGAAAGTTGATTTAAGCCTAAAAGGATCTTTAAGTAATAGCCGCTTTGCAAATGAAGGAGCTATTGGTAGCGCAGTAACTTTCGATCCTACTAAACCCGTTTTTGATGTGGGCAATAATAAATTTGGTGGATATTATGAGTGGATGGATGGGGCAAATCTAAAACAGCTGGCGCCAAGAAATCCCTTAGCATTATTAGAACAACGTGAAGATAATGGTAAGGCTAAAAGAAGTATTGGTAATGTTCAATTGGATTATAGCCTTCCGTTTTTGCCTGAATTACATGCAAATCTAAATCTTGGATATGATATTTCAAAAGGTACAGGAAGAACCTTTGTTCCTGAAAATGCCGCGTCGAGATTCGAACGATTCACTGATCCAAATGACAATACGCTGAAGTTTAGTGGTGATAACAATACATATGAACAAAGACAAGACAATAAACTTGTAGAGTTTTATTTGAATTATGTTAAAGATATTAAAGCAATTAGCGGTCGGATTGATGTTGTTGCCGGTTATGCTTACCAGGACTTTAAAACTAAAAACTTTAATTTTCCTGATTATACCGCAAATGGCACACTAGTATCAACACCAAATTTCGCATTTAATATCCCTCAAAACCGATTACTTTCCTATTACGGACGATTGAACTATGCATTTAAAAACAAATACCTGCTCACGGCAACGATTCGTACTGATGGTTCATCGCGTTTTAATCCGGAAAAACGCTTTGGTACTTTCCCATCTGTAGCACTTGCATGGAAAATTAAAGAAGAAACCTTTCTCGCTACCTCAAATGTTGTATCTGATTTGAAACTGCGACTGGGTTATGGACTAACAGGGCAACAAGATATTGGTAGTAATTATGCATACGCTTCATATTACAATTTGAGCAATAGCACTGCCCAGTATCAGCTTGGTGATACGTTCTATAATATGTATCGTCCGGATGGATTTAATGCCAACAGAAGGTGGGAACAGACTTTAACCTCGAACATAGGCCTGGATTTTGGATTATTAAGTAATAGGATCACGGGTACCCTGGACTACTACTTTAAGAAAACTGATCGCTTACTAAATAACATTAACCAACCTGCTGGAACAAACTTTTCTAATAGAGAAATTTTCAATGTAGGTAATATGGAAAACCAAGGTCTTGAATTTACTATCAGCACTGAAGCTATAAAAAGCAAATCTTTAAACTGGGATATAGGATTTAATATCACTTATAATCAGAATAAAATTACCAGATTAACTCTTACGCCAGATCCCACTTCTGTAGGTAATCTAGAAGGTGGAATTAGCGGAGGAACAGGTCAAACCGTACAGGTTAATTCTGTTGGCTCACCAAGAAACAGTTTTTATGTATACCAGCAGGTATACGATCAAGCCGGAAAGCCAATTGATGGCGTATTTGTTGACCGTAATACCGATGGCGTATTTAATGAGAAAGACCTCTACCGGTATAAAAGCCCTGATCCTAAAGTATTCCTAGGTTTAAACTCAACAGTTAGTTATAAAAAATGGGACGCAGGATTTTCTGCCAGAGCTAATTTTGGTAATTACGCTTACAACAATGTGTTTTCCAATACCGGTATAACCCGTAATATTTTAAATCCAATTGGTGTGTTGAACAATGGTTCTACCAATGTTTTAGAGAGCGGAATTTCAGGAAGTGTAAATGGCGACAGGTCAATTATATCAGACTACTACGTTCAGAACGCTTCTTTTTTAAGGATGGACAATATCAACCTTGGATACGCTGTAGGTAAACTAGTAAAAAACACAGCCGACCTAAGAATAAGCGCGAATGTTCAGAATGCCTTTGTGATTACTAATTATAAAGGTCTGGATCCGGAGATAAGTAATGGTATAGATAACAACTTTTATCCCCGCCCGAGAATGTTTGTACTAGGATTAAATCTAATTTTTTAATAACGCTAAATCGAAAAGCACATGAAAACGAACATATATAAAATTCTCTTTACTGTATTTATTGCAGCAGGGATAAGTTCTTGTAAAAAGAATTTGGATTTAGTTCCTACCAACGATATAACCAGCGAAGCGGTTTATAAAACCCCTGAAGGATACAAACAGGCATTTGCGAAAGTTTATGGAAGTTATGCCCTTACAGGCAATTCAGGCGGGGCCGGAAATGGTGACATCCAGGGCATTGATGAAGGCACATCAGATTTCCTGAGATTATTTTGGCAAGCTCAGGAATTGAGTACTGATGAAGCGGTAATTGCCTGGGGCGATGCAGGTATTCCAGATTTCCATAATATGAACTGGTCTTCAAGCAACCCTTTTCTCAAGGGTTTATATTTCCGCTCGATGTACCAAATAACATTGAGTAATGAATTTATCAGACAATCTGCCGATGATAAAGTGAGCTCACGAGGCATTTCAGGTGTAGATGCGGACAAAATTCGTGGTTACAAAGCTGAAGCTAGATTTCTAAGAGCTTTTCAATATTGGGTAATGATGGACGTTTTTGGAAACCCTCCGTTTGTAACTGATGCCGATGTTTTAGGTGCTGCATTACCAAAGCAGATTCAAAGAAAAGACTTGTTTAACTACATTGAAACTGAACTTAAAGCCATTGAAACTGAACTTCCTGCTGCTAAATCAAATGAATACGGTAGAGCTGATAAAGGTGTCGTTTGGGCACTACTAGCGAGGTTATATCTAAACGCCAAAGTTTATACCGGAACCGATAGGTCTACCGATGCTATTACCTATTCAAAAAAAGTTATTGATGCAGGTTATACGCTTACGTCAGATTACAGAC
>JANMZB010000364.1:0-1251 GCA_031382725.1 Sphingobacteriaceae bacterium
CCGCATGCCGGGATTGCCGCCCAGGAGCCCGTTATTTCTTAGAATTCTGCGATCCACCGGACGGACTAGCGGTGTGGCTCAAATTCGTGGGTACTTTTTTATAGGAGCTTATGATCACTACTACCTATCTACCTGTGTAGATATTGTACGTGTATATAACTACTATGACTTTGCTTTTGCTACAGGTTCGGATGAATTACGGTGACTATTTTATCTCTGTTCGGGAAACTACTCTAAGTTTCTACTAGACTAAGTAACTTTATACGTATTGCTAATATCAGTGTTATAAATATAGTGAGCTATTGTATGGTGACTTTCTTTCTGGTCATCCGTTGGGGTCTTTTCTTAGTATCCGAGTATCTGGTACAACGTCCCATATTAGGATATCTCCATATCATAATATTATATCTAGTACTATACATCATGCCCGTACGGCGTTCCGGTACCTTAGTAATATTCGTACTGACTTACCGTATACCGTAGGGGTATCATACTCTGTTCCTGTATCGACCCGGATTCTACCCATTACTCCCCTTAGTGTAGAGCCTCCTCAAGGGTCTTCCATTTTGAGGGGGTCCTACCTACCAATAGGAGGCTACCTCGGATGAATAATTAGGGTGGGGTATGCAATCAGATATACGTAGATTATTTGCGTGTATGGTAAGAAATAGGCATTTTGAACATGGATTAGACGTAGATGGGCAGTGTGTATCATGTAGGTAGAATGATGGTGGCCGGGCTTTTCCTACGGGGAACGATCGAATTGTTGTCGTTTGGCTGCATTCCGTTCTTTTGCCCGGTTATGAAATACGTCAAACAAGTCTTCGCACGATTGGGCCATTCTCTTGCGGGCTTCTTGGCGTGACTCGGTAGCTGCTGGCTTCCTATCGTCGGCGAATTGGTCATTCGGTGTCTCACTGGTCTTCTGTTCATCCGGGGATGTAGTGCAGTCAATGACAGTATGGATGGGAGCATCGCTGGTGGGTGGTTTCTTGGCTGGGGCAGCGCATATTAGTGGGGTGGTTGGAATGGTTGTCGTCTTCTTCTTCGGATTGGTTCGAAGGAACCCCTCGGTACCCACGTCAGGGAGAAACGATCTTACTTCTCGTGGTAGTCGTACCTTCGCGGGGGGTTGGATTTTCGCAAGCTCATCCAATATTGTTCCTAAGGACGCTTTCTTATCCTTACGGTCCATACCCAAGATCATACAATGGTACATCGGAGGAAGTTGACCCAAGAATCTCGGGTCAA
>JANMZB010000442.1:0-1145 GCA_031382725.1 Sphingobacteriaceae bacterium
TACTCTTGTATTCCAGTATAATATAACCAAAAATATTCGCGATGAAGTACTTGTACTCTTGTATTCCAGTATAATATAACCAAAAATATTCGCGATGAAGTACTTGTACTCTTGTATTCCAGTAATACTCAAAAAAAATCCTCGACAAAGTACATGTACTCCAAAAAAAATTTAAATCAGCAATCAACAATGTACTTGTACACCAATGATGATAAGGGAGGTAATGATGACAACCAACCCAACTGGGTAAAAAAAATTTGACAATGGGGATTGGCTCGATTTTTCGACTTGATTTATTGCATAAATCATGCAGTGAATTCACTATGCACTATGCTCAAAAAAATTCCGAAATAATAGTTGCAGTTGTGAAAATTGTGAGCTAAAAATGTTATTTTTTTGTTTTTCTATCCTAATTTTCAATCTTATCAAATGACTTCTCTTTCTAGTCATTTGATCATGAGTCATTCTAATCTTAAAATGCTCTAAGTAATTATATATAAATATAATTATTGTTCCTAAGTAATTTTCTGTAGGAAGCTTTAGTCATTAATGTCTCATACACTTCATAGCATTTATGACTTATTTAATTTCCACTTGTAGTACTAAGTCTACATACAGATCAGTTGGCCAGACTATCTGATGTACTGTTTTCTACAGGAAAACCCACATACATATTTTGTACATGGAAATTTTGCCAAGATTCCTTCACTTGACATGAATAACTTTTATTCACCCATTTTGGCATGAATAAACTTTTATTCACCCTTTTGGACACATTCCTTAAAAAGGTCATTTAACGAAATCTTCAGATTTATTATTTTTAAAATAATATTGTTCTCTCACATATTATTTTATTATTATTATTCTTAATATATATATATTTAAAATGTTTGTTTATTTTTATTTTTATTTTTGTTTTGCTTCATTTATTTTTTTATTGAATAATATTAATCTTGCAAATATTATTTATTCAAAAATTTCGAAAATGTATTATTATATATAATAATAATTTTCTATTACTTTTATTACTAGTAATAGTAGTAGCCTTTTGGCAACTACTGTACTTTATCAAATAGTAGTAGCCTTCAGCTACAACTACAAGTACGAATATTGCATACACCCCCATGACAATGGTAACTAGGAGC
>JANMZB010000455.1:0-1011 GCA_031382725.1 Sphingobacteriaceae bacterium
CCGCGACGCCGAAACCGAAAATGAATGTGGTGGAGAAATTTCAGATCGGTGAAATTCTGTTTGCTGAAACATCTGCTCAAAAAGAAGAATTGTGGAAAATCAGAAAAAACATATCACCTGGTGTTAAAACGTATTCCCTCAATAAAGCAGAAGATGTAGTGGTGCCCCGCGCGAACTTACCCAAACTCATTTCAGGTATTAAAGAGATTGGAAAGCGTTATGGATTCAACTCCGTTTGCTATGGACATATTGGTGACGGCAACTTACATGTCGATGTAATGAAGGAGCAAATGAGCGATGAAGACTGGAAAACAAAAGTGATTGAAGGCATTGGTGAAATATTTAAACTCACGATCAGTTTAGGGGGTATGCTTTCAGGCGAACATGGTATTGGCATTGCCAAGAAGCCTTACATGCCCATCGCCATGAAAGAAGCAAACCTGACGATCATGCGAGGCATCAAACAGGCTTTCGATCCAAAAGGGATTTTAAATCCCGGAAAAATTTTCTGATCTTATCGTCACAAACGTTAAACATAAAGCTATGGAATCCATCATTGTTGCAGTTCTCGTTGTCGTTGCTGTTTACATCGTCTACAAAATATTCACTGCGCTTTTTAAATGGATATTGATTGGCCTTGTCATTGTGCTGGCCATTGCATTCTTTTCTAACCCGGACGAATCAAATCATAAGAAAAAGTTTAAAGAAATTGTGAGTAATCTCCCCATAAAAGTGAAAGACGATGCCATTCACGTTGACAATTACAAAGTCTTCTCCCTTGTAAAAGTGAAAGTGAAGGGTGAGAAGAAAACAGTAGGGGTTGGTGCATTCGGTAAAATTTGGTACTTTGATGATATAAAGGAAAGCATTATCAATCCTTGATCGGTTGATCGTGCAATGGTTGTCTGGATACTGTAGTTTAAAAAGGAGCAAACACGTATTCATTTTTTAATGTGAAGGAGATCTGGAATATTTTATCGAACATAGGTGTAGTTGATGACATGCCTTACG
>JANMZB010000473.1:0-6194 GCA_031382725.1 Sphingobacteriaceae bacterium
GCCGAAATGGTGGCTTCATTATATGATTCATCTTTGGATCATGTAGCCGAACCACAAAGCTGGCTAAACACTTTAAACAATTCATACCGTTATCAGCCTTCATACTACAATTGGCTTGAAAATTTCGTTTCCCCGATCGCTAGTAGACCTTTTGAATATCGAAATGATTTTTATGTATTAGATTACAGGAGATATGAAACACTAGACATGTTAGGTGTAAGGTACTTAGGTAATTATAACAATTATTTAAGTCGGATTGCAGGGAAAGGGAGATCTGTAATTGATGACGAAAAGCTTAAAAAAAATTATTATAAAAATGCAGTTTTAGTTAAAAATGGATTCGATGTAAGCGGTAAAGTAAAAGATCAATCTGGTGAAGTTTTGCCAGGTGCAATAGTGCAGATTAAAGGAACAAAAATTAGTACCCTAACAAATTCGAAAGGATATTTTAAGTTGAAAGTTCCCAAAAAAGCTATTCTTCGTTGTTCCTATATAGGATTTACGACTAAGGAAATTATAGCTCAGTCGCCAATAATAAATGTAATACTAGCGAGTGAAAACGTGCTGAACAACGTAGTTGTTACCGGTTACGGTACTCAACAAAAACGTGATTTGAGTGGATCGGTATCGACCGTAAGTGAGCAAGCCATCCGTTCCGTTCCGATGACAAGTGCAGATCAGACTATGCAAGGTCGTGCGGCAGGTGTGCAGGTTCAAATGTCAAACGCGGTACCAGTCATCCGCAAAAACTTCAACGAAACCGCATTTTTTTATCCGCAATTGCGCACCAACTCAAAAGGAGAAATTTTAATAGAATTTACCATCCCGGAAGCCTTAACAAACTGGCGTTTCAGAGGCTTTGCTCATACAAAAAACCTACAGGCAGGGTATATTGAAAAAACTATAGTAACCCAAAAATCATTGATGATCTCGGCCAATATGCCAAGGTTTTTCAGGGAAGGAGATTCTATCACGATTTCTGCTAGGCTTGCAAATTTGAGCGATAAAAAGCTTACTGGCAAAATCGAACTTCAATTGTTTGATGCCTTGACCATGAAGCCGGTGAACTTGTTTGCAGAATCAGCAAATGCAAATCAGAATTTTAGTCTGGCATCAGCCACAAACAAAGCAGTTTCATTCAGGCTGATTATCCCGAAAGGCTTAGATGCTATCACTTATCGCTTAACGGCCGATGCAGGAGAGTTTTCCGATGGAGAGGAAAATACTATTCCGGTTTTACCGAATTCAATGCTTGTTACAGAATCTGTGCCCATGATGGTGCGGGCTGGGCAAACAAAAACATTCAGTATTGATAAGCTTAAAAATGTAAGCAGCACCACACTTATAAATAAAACGCTCACCTTAGAATATACACAAAATCCGGTTTGGTATGCCGTGCAATCCTTACCCTATTTAATGGAGTATCCTTATGAATGTTCTGAGCAGACCTTCAGCCGTTTTTTTTCGAATAGCCTTGCGAGTACAATTGTAAACCGCATGCCGCAAATAAAAAAGGTGTTTGATTTATGGAAGATGAGCAATAGTAATCAGCTTCTGTCAAATCTCGATAAAAACCAGGAGTTGAAATCAATATTAGTTGAAGAAACGCCCTGGTTACAAAATGCGCTAAGTGAAACGGAGCAAAAGAAGCGGATAGCTTTATTGTTCGACTTAAATAAGATGAGTAATGAGCTTGAAGCGGATATCTCAAAACTTGGTAAAATGCAGCGGCACGATGGTGGTTTTCCATGGTTTACAGGCTCGAATTATTCCGACAGGTATATTACTCAACATATTCTTGGAGGATTGGGGCAATTAGCAAAACTGACTGACTTAAAACCCGTTGGTTCATCAAATACAATTGCAGCTAAGGCTTTAACCTATTTGGATAACGAAATTATTAAAGACTATAAACACGCTTTAAAACAAGAGAAAAAAAGAGAGTTAAATCACCTTTCTCCAGTAACGCTTCATGCTTTATATGTTCGAAGCTTTTATCCGGCTCATAAACTATCTACTGATTTAAAAGTAGCCATCACTTATTTTATGCCAAAGATTTCATCAGGCTGGAAGTTTAAATCAGTTTATGAACAGGGTTTGAGTGCATTTATTTTAAAGCGAAGTAATCAGCCGGAAGGCGCAAAAGCGATTATTCGCTCTCTTAAAGAAACGGCACAGCAATCTGAAGAGTTGGGAATGTACTGGGCAAAGAACCAGATTGGCTATTACTGGTATCAGTCACCAATAGAAACACAGGCCTTAATGATTGAACTGTTTTCCGAAATTGGTAACGAACAGGCTTCCGTTGAGGAAATGAAAATCTGGTTGCTCAGGAATAAGCAAACCAACAACTGGCGAACCACCAAAGCAACTGCTTTAGCCTGTCATGCGCTATTATTACAAGGCAACAATTCTTTAGATGCTACCGGCGAAACTGAAATAAGCATAGGCGGACAAGCCCTTACTCTTTTGAAACCCGAAGTACGAGCCGATGCGGGAACGGGTTACCTAAAAACAAGCTGGAGCAACGAGCAGATTACTCCTGATCTTGCTACCGTGAAGATAAATAATAAAGGCAAATCAATAAGCTGGGGAGCGCTGCATTGGCAATATTTGGAGGAGTTAAATAAAATTACACCTGCAGAAACTCAATTGAAATTGGAGCGGAAGTATTTCATTCAAAAGCAATCAGATGCAGGGCCAAGATTAACGGAAATTAACAACTCAAACCTTCCAAAAACCGGCGATGTGTTAAAAGTGGTGGTTTATTTAAATGCTGATCGGGATTATGAGTATGTTCAGTTAAAAGATATGCGGCCTTCCGGAACTGAACCTGTCGATATTTTATCGGGGTACAAGTACCAGGATAGAATGTATTACTACCAGGTAACTAAGGATGTGGCAACTAATTTTTTTATCAACTATCTCCCGAAAGGGAAATATGTATTCGAATATAATTTGAGAGTTGCGCAACCGGGTAACTATTCAACCGGCATAAGTTCGATTCAGTGCTTGTATGCACCTGAGTTTAATGCGCATTCTGAAGGGCAGAGAATGACAATTAAGTAATTTATGAGTTTTGTCATTCCGACGATAGGAGGAATCTTAATACACTGGTTATTAATCAGTTTGATAGATCTCTCCTATTGTCGAGATGACAACCGCTTTATATCGAATCTTTTCTTCTAATCTTTATTTTAATAGCATGCTCAACAGGCTTTTCAGACACAACGATTAGATATCCACCGCCGCCTGCACCACTCAATTTCCAGCCTGCAACTCTGTTTTTAAAGGAATCAATATGATCAAAGATTTCTTTTGATGCCATATTAGGGAACATCGCTATTTGCGCCTCAAACGATTCGCGGAAATGTTGACCGAATGCCTGTACATCTTTATTCAAAACAGCTTTCCAGCAACTTTCTGCAGCATCTGCCAGAGCTTTTGCTCCTTCAGCATTAACATTAGTATTTGATAATACAGAATATTCAGAAGTTCGGGGGCCGAGTGTTATTAAATAAAGGTGAGCTTCAATCCAGTCCAGAATATCCTGGTCATGAACTGATTCGATTTTTTCTGGCCAGTAATCACCATTATAAGTATGTTTGTTTAAGCCTGGCATAACGATGCCTAAAGCGTCCTGAGAACCGGCTACTTCTACCGTACCCGGAGGATTTTCAAAACTAAAAAGTACTTTAGCCAACTTCTCTCTATCGCCGGTCGGAACCTCTGTACGCCATAATTCAATCGCTTTTTTACGGGTGCTTGATGACATTCCGCTGCGGTTGTTAAATTCTATAGTCGGTTCGATTGATATAGTCAAAACCGGGCCCGGGTAAAACTTAGAAACAAAGGGCTGATCAAGCCATCCTCCAGCCAAATCAATCCGGAAAGGGATAAGGCACTCGGTACGCAAACTGGTAGTAGATCTCGGCGGAAGATTCTCGTGAGGAATACGTTCTAAAATATGATATTCTATATTTTTTTGTTTGCAAAGTTCGGCCTTGTTGGGTGTCGCCCCATCCTCATTTACCAAAAAAATATCTGGCTTAATGTCTTCCATTTCATCTAGAAAATCGATAATTCCAAAACCTCTGCTTACGCGGCATTCTTTAACTCCGGATAAAGCTTCAATCATATAACGGCGTTCTGCTTCCGGATTTACCGGATAGCGGCCCTTTAATTGAAAGACATTTTCGTCATTTCCTATACAAACATATACTTCTCCCAGCTTTGAGGCTTCTTTTAAAAAAGCAACATGACCACTGTGTAATAAATCGAAGCAGCCTGTTACCATTACTTTTTTAGGATCATTCATTATTTAGAAGTATGATTAGAATGTATAATATTATTAAATATGTAAGGTTTTATTGTTGAAAGTATAATTTTGTCAAAGATAAGTTTGAAAATCAAAATTCGTTGACGAAAATAGTTAATTATCTTATCGTAATTATTATTTTGTAGACTTTAGTTTCTATGAAAGTTTACGGAATCAAAAATTGTAATACAGTAGCCAAAGCTTTAAAATGGCTTGATGATCATAAAGTTCAATATGAGTTTCATGATTTTAAAAAAATCGGCATATCTGAAGAAAGGCTGGAAAAATGGTCGGAGACTTTAGGCTGGGAGGCACTTTTAAACACTCGCGGCACAACCTGGAAGCAACTTGATCAAAGTATTAAAGATTCAATTAGTACTAAAAAAGCAGCATTTGCGCTAATGCGCGAAAAGACTTCAGTTATTAAACGACCTGTAATAGAATCTGAAAAGGGATTACTACAAGGCTTTGACGAAGTTGTCTATCAACAAATGTTGAAATAACGATCTTTACAAATCTGCTTTCACATTTAATCCGTAGAACTATGATGTTAACTTATTGTTAATGATAAATTATATGTATTTTATCGTTTAATCAAATCACCTGTATGAAATTACGCTTTACTACTGTCCTGTTTTTTGCTATAACAACTTCTTTCGCTCAGCAAACATCTAACGATATTTCAAGCAAATATCAATATACCGATGCTTTCTCCCCTTTATTTTATACTTCTCCCGGAAATGAATATCGTACCGGGAGTGGTAAGCCCGGGCCAATGTATTGGCAAAATCGGGTTGATTACGAAATTAATGCCCGTTTAAACGAACAGGCTAATGAAATCACCGGCTCCGAAATTGTAACCTATACCAATAATAGCCCCGACGACCTGGATTTTTTATGGATGCAGCTTGATCAGAATATGTTTAAACCGGATGCAAAAGGCACCGCAATTGTCCCATTAACCGGAAGCAGAAACGGCGCCAAAGGACAAATTTTTGATGCAGGGTATAAGATTAAATCTGTCAGGCTTCTTTCGAATAATGCTGAATTAAAATTTGAGATTAACGATACCCGGATGCAAATCTTTTTGCCGTCGGAAATTAAAGCCAAAGGGGGACAACTGAAATTTAAGGTAGATTTTTCTTTCGTTTCTCCAATATATGGTTCAGATCGAATGGGAGTTCTTGAGACCAAAAACGGGAAGATCTTTACCGTTGCGCAATGGTATCCGCGCATGTTTGTATACGACGATGTTGCAGGCTGGAACGTTATACCTTATACTGGTCCAAGTGAGTTTTACCTTGAATATGGAAACTTTGATGTGAACATTACTGCTCCGGCAAACCACGTGGTTGTTGCATCGGGCGAGCTTTTAAATGCTAAAGAAGTTTACACACCCGAGCAGCAAAAGCTATGGTCTCAGGCAGCGCAAAGCGATAAAACTGTTATGATTCGTTCATTAGCAGATGTAAAAAAATCAAAGCCATCAGCGAAAGCGGAATTAACCTGGAAATATAGAATAGAAAACGCCCGGGATTTTTCATGGGCTTCGTCGGCAGCATTTATGATCGACGCGGCTAAAATTAACCTTTCCAACGGGAGAAAATCAATAGCTATATCTGCTTATCCCGCAGAGAGTTCAGGTAATAATTCCTGGGGTCGTTCAACCGAATATACCAAAGCATCTGTAGAGATCAATTCGCAAAAATGGTTTGATTACCCTTATCCGGCTGCAACGAATGTTGCGGGAATTGTTGGCGGAATGGAATATCCGGGAATTGTGTTTTGCGACTGGCAAGATAAAAATGCTTCGCTTTGGGGTGTTACCGATCATGAATTTGGCCATACCTGGTTCCCAATGATTGTGGGTTCTAAC
>JANMZB010000500.1:0-1059 GCA_031382725.1 Sphingobacteriaceae bacterium
GGATTCTTTAGGTTTGCGGTTGTCAACGGTCCTGATATTCGTCTAAAGCCTGGCAGGATCGGACGTCGTGATCGTTGGTGCTATTGGCGTCTCTCTCCAACGTTACCAGCCGGCGGATATTATCAAGCCCTGACACGACAACAGATGATTCAACTGGAGCGGCGTCTTCTGTTTAATTGGATCTACAAAGGGATTCACAGCAGCGGTACCAGTCGACGCAAAAAGAGAACCATCGTGGATCTCTAGGATAGCGTATAGCACCTGAAGTTTAATATCCGCTTGTGCTTCAGCTTGTGTCTATTCCTTTATCTTTCTTAATTTCTTTCTTCTTTCGTGCTTGTATTGATAAAAACACCACCTCGTGGATGGTGAAACTCAATGTAATTCTTTTCTATGCGGGAGGATAATTCCAGGACAAGTTCAGTGTCCTGAGGAAACCTTGGAAACCTATTAACCCGCTGTTCTGCTAGGTGATGTCCCATAACATCCCTGCAATCAATTTGTCCCGGCGCTCTCCACCAGGTAAGAACTTTGTCATTACATCTGCTATATTGTCGTCTGTTCGTATGTGTGCAATAGGTATCTCTCCCATTGCAACGGCCTCTCTCACCGCGTGGTATGCAATAGAGTTAGACTTCTTCTTCAGCATGGATTCGGGGGATGTAGTATTATACACAACTGACATGTTATCGCAGTATACATAGGTTGGTCCATCAATAGGGACTCCCATCATTCTTAACTTATACCGCAGCGCTCTATTTGCTTCCATCGCTGTTTTCAGGGCTACAAATTCACTTCCAAATGTCGCTCCTTCAATGGAACCTTGTTTCTTGCTGTACCAATTGATCGGTGCCATATTGACCATCTGTACAAACCCCGTTCTTGATCGCCTTGTAAGTTGATTGCCTGCATGATCGGAGTCAACGTAACATCTTAAGGTGACGGGCTTTCCTCTTGGTCTTGGTGCATTCGGTGGGATGGCTTCTTTTACATCCCCATAGAAGTTCACCCAATCCTCATGGGCTTTGAACTTGGAGTGGTCTATGTTGGGCTCTGTCG
>JANMZB010000461.1:0-11739 GCA_031382725.1 Sphingobacteriaceae bacterium
GATCTTTATGTTTCATAATAGTACTTAAGTCGCTTAAAGCGAGGCTTGAGATATAAAGTACAGCAAAAGGAAACGACCCAATCTTCGTCTCGAGAGCAAAAGCGAAGAAGTAATAAGAAAGCATGTTGAAAAGTAAATGGCTGTAATCCTTATGGATTAAGCCGCTTGTAAATATGGAGTAAATGCGCTCACCTCGGTTTACACTATAAGGATGAAGCATAAATTTACCATACACCTGCTGATTTGAAAAAGCGTAAAGGCTTGTTATTATCGTTAAAATAAAAATAATGCTAGCAACCGGGGTTTCCAGTAAATAATGTTCCATATCTAATCTCAGCTGAAATTAGTATTTATTGGTAAAGGCAAAGAAAAAAGATTGAATTGATTAATAAACCCCTATAGGACCGAAGAACATTCTAAACCCAATGGAGGTGACGCCGTAAAAGTCACCGTGCTTATTTTCAAAGATTTCAGGCGGATCATCGTAGCCGTCAATCTTTTCACCCAAAACCATATTGATTTGGTAGTTAAAACTTAAAGAATATTTGGTATAGCCCCATTTGTCTTCGAAATAAAAGTTAATTCCTGTATTAACGGGTACTAATAAGTCAATACCTTTTCCAGACATAATAAAGTTATATGGGGTTACGCCATCGCTCATCAGCTTAGTACGTTTTATTTCAGTCATTTTATTATTAATAATTCCAATACCCGTACCGATATAAAAACCACGTAAAGGATACAATAAGTCACCTCTTCGATACTCGACGAATTGAGCTAATTCTACCTTTCCATTAACAGAAAGGGCACTAAAGCTATTTTTGTAAAAACGATTATGAAGATCAATGTCTGTGTCAACACTGTCGCCTCCACTTAAAAAGCCTTTTTGAATTTCTAAACCTATTGAGGTATAAGGAGTAGGGTGATGATCGAAATAAGCCAAGCCAACAGGGCGGATATAATTTTTTTTCAAGTCGCCAAAAGCCATAGCAGCGCCCACGCCTACTCCGCCACTTAACTGATAAAAGTTATATTGTGCCGATGCAAGGGTGCAAGAGAAACAGCTTATTAAAATTAAGAGGAATTTTTTCAAACTCAAGGCGCGTTAATATATTTTTGAAAACAATTGAAATACAAAAGTCTTTTGGCTTGTTACGAAAATCCAATATGAAAGGTTTAGAAAATTATCGCTTTACTGTATTAGAGAGATTTTTAAAGTATGTAAAAATTAATACCCAATCAGATCCCTATTCAACTACTAATCCTTCAACTATGCGGCAAAAGGATTTAGCTATGATCCTGGTTGAAGAGTTACTGGAAATTGGATTAAAAGACGCTGAAACTGATGAATACGGTTATGTATACGCCACTATTCCTTCTACAACAGCTAAAAATGTTCCTGTAATTTGCTTTTGCTCGCACATGGATACGTCTCCGGATTGCAGCGGGGAGGATGTCAAACCAATAATTCATTCAAATTATCAGGGTGAGGATTTGGTTTTACCTGACGATAAGACGCAAGTCATTAAAATGGCTGAACACCCCGATTTGCAATATCAAATCGGAAACGACATTGTAACAGCAAGCGGCACTACACTGCTTGGCGCGGATAATAAAGCCGGCATCGCTGAAATTATGGATGCCGCAAATTTCCTATTCTCTCATCCGGAATTTAAGCATGGCAAAATCCGCATCCTTTTTACACCCGATGAGGAAGTTGGACGAGGTGTAGAAAAGGTTGACCTAATTAAACTTGGAGCACAGTTTGCTTACACGGTTGATGGTGAAACCGCTGGCTCGATTGAAAACGAAACCTTCTCTGCAGATTCTGCTGTAATCAAAGTAAAAGGCGTAAGTTCCCATCCAGGCTTTGCTAAAGGGAAAATGGAAAGTGCAATAAAAATAGCGGCTGAAATTGTAGCCGCTTTGCCAAATGATCATCTATCACCTGAAAGCACTACCAGTAAAGAAGGTTTTATTCATCCGGTTGGGATTACAGGAAGTGTGGAAGAGGCTACCATTGAATTCATTCTTCGTGATTTTGATGAGAAAGAGCTTCTAAGCCAAAAAGACATTCTTACAGACATAAGCAATGAAATTATTAAAAGCTATCCGAACTCTGAATTTAAATTAGAGGTTAAAGAACAATACCGCAACATGAAATCGGTACTCGATAATTATCCGGAAATTATTCGCTATGCAGAAATGGCTGTAGAACGTGCAGGCTTAAAGCCGAAACTACAAAGCATCCGCGGCGGAACTGATGGATCGAGGCTTTCCTTTATGGGTTTGCCTTGCCCAAATATTTTTGCGGGTGAACATGCTTTTCATGGCAAGCATGAATGGATTTCTGTTCAGGATATGCAAAAGGCGGTGGAAACGATTGTGAATTTGGCGGTGATATGGGAAGAGCAAGCGTAGTTACATTTTTAGCATTCAAATGTATGAAGACCGTTACACAGAAAAATCAAATAAAACTGCTAATACATTGTTAATGCTGTTATAGCTGTGAGCTCTTTATACCCAGTTAACATTTAATGCTTAGCTTATGCAGTCTAAAACCCAAAGGAGTCCGGCTATACTTTTATGAAGAAAATAATTCTCGCTATATTTTTCCTTGTTAATTTACATGCCCTCAAAGCCCAGACTTCTTTTGATATTAAAGGAACGGTTCTCGACAGTACCGGCCTGAGCGTAATCGCCGCCACCATAAAATTAACTTCGCCAAAAGACACCTTACAAACTCGTACTGATGCAGACGGCCATTTCAGTTTCAGAAATGTGAAATCGTCTCAGTTTGTATTAAGTATCAGCAGTCTTGGGTACAGTGATTTTTTAAGAAGATATTTATTTTCCGACAATGCTTCTGATATTACCGTCGAGACCATCACTTTAAAGGCCCAAAGCAATGTTTTGAACGAAGTTGTGATTACCGGCGCAGCCCCAACTGTTGTGGTAAAACAAGACACGGTTGAATATCGGGCGAAGGATTTCCCGGTGCGCGAAAACTCTATTGCCGAAGATGTGATTAAACGACTACCCGGAGTTGAGGTTGACAAAGATGGAAACGTAACAACCCAGGGAAAAAGCGTTACACGTGTGCGTGTAAATGGCAAAGACTATTTTGATGGTGATCTTAAATCCGCAACCCAGGGATTGCCCGCGGATATTATCGAAAAGATTCAGATTATTGATGATTACGGCGACCAGGCAAATATTACCGGCATCCGCGAAGGCGAAGCAGATAAGATCATTAACATCACAATCCGGCCCGACCGCATGAAGGGAAGCGTTATTAGCGGCGTTGCTGGAGGAGGAAATCTGAATCGTTACCAGGCTTCAGGCAGCGGTCAGTTTATGAATCAAGACCAGCAAATAGATGTACGCTTAAATCTTAATAACACCAACGCATCACCCTTTAATTTTGATAGTGGCGGTGGTCGCGGATTTGGAGGAGGTGGTTCGGGTAACCGTGGTGGGGGTAATAATTTTAGCGCGCAACCTGGCGGCAGTAATTTCGGAAGCCAGAATGGCGGATCGGGTAATAATGCCGGAATCAGTAACACCACTGCAGGGGGATTTAATTACAGGGATAAATTAAGTAAGAAAGTATCCATTAACGGGAGCTACCGCTTTTTCGTTAGAAATACTGATGCGCAGGCGAATACTTTTAGAACATCACGTTTTGGGAATTCTGAATCGGACATAATTACCAGTATCTCCGACGCTAACACTGAAACAGGAAGTAACAATCATAACGCAAACTTCAATCTGGAATACTCGATTGACACCTTAAATTACTTGCGGATAACCCCTTTCTTCAATGTTGGAATTAACGAATCAGACGGTTTGACCAATCAAGTCCAAGAGCAACCATCCCGGGCAAGGGAAGACCAAATTACCAATTTAGCCACCAATTCAAGATCTCCATCCTTTGGGGGAAATCTGATCTATAATCATCGCTTTAAGAAATATGGCAGAAACTTCTCTCTGGGGATGAATCTGAATAACTCCGATAACGATAGTGATCGGGATGTAAACGATTTATTTCTATATTATAACTCAATAACATCTCAGATCGCAGATTCGAACTCGCATCGTTTGATTGAAACCTCAAGCGAACGAATGAACGCAAATGCAAATATTACTTATAGCGAGCCATTCGGAAAATCGGGACGTATTGATCTCGGATATAATTACTCTGTTGCCGATTACAATAACAGTCGCATCACTAATATTTACAACGGCGATGTTGCGGTAATTGATAACAACCTCAGTAATATCTATGATTATTCATTTTATACCAATCGTTTTAGCTTAAATTATCGCTTTGCGAAGCCGAAAGCATACAGCTTTACGATTGGAGTTACAGCGCAACCAACTTTGTTAAAAGGATATTCGGTAACAAATGATGTATCGTCTAACAGGTCAGGTTTTAACTTATTTCCAACCGCTAGATTTGATTATAACCTGGGCCGCACGCGCTCGTTAACAATAAATTATGGCGGCCGAAGTAATGAACCAGGCTTCAATCAAATACAGCCGGTTACAGATGTATCAAATCCATTAAGGCCGGTAGTCGGCAATCCTGATCTTAATTCAGCCTTTACCCAATTTGTTAATATTAGATACAACACCACAAATACGCCTACAGGGTTCTTTTTTAACACTGGTATTTTTGCAAATATTACGAATGATCTAATAACACGTAATATAATTAGGTATCAGGAAGATATTGTGGTGAATAATCAACCTACGAAAAGAACAATCCAAGAAACTAATTACTTAAATGTCGATGGCTATTACTCAACCAATGCTTTCTACTCAGTAGGCAAATCATTTCTGGAAAAAAAGTACAGATTGTCTTTAAATGGTTCACTTGGTTATCTCAATGATGTTTCGTTCACAAATAGCCAAAAAAACGTTGGCAAAAACTGGACATTAGCACAATCTGTGCGGGTGCAAATTAACCCAAACAAAAATGTTGAGATCTATCCGGCCATCGGGTACAGAAGCACATCAATAAATTACTCGCTTGGTGATAATGATGTAAAAGCACAGACCTGGAACTACGACCTGAACGGGAAACTGTATTTCCTTAAAAGCTATGTTTTTGGGTTTGATCTCAGTAAGAATATAAATCAGGGTTATAGCTCAATCAAGGCAAATCCTTTCATCATTAGCACCTACCTTGAAAAACAGTTTTTAAATCGAAGAGGCGCATTTAGAATCCAAGGCTTTGACCTTTTAAACGAAGGCACAGTGGTCGCTATTTCTCAAGATGCCAATACGATTACAAACAGTCAAACTAACCGCTTAACAAGGTACTTCATGGCTACTTTAAGCTTTAGAATTCAAAAATTCCCAGGCGGAGTTCAACCCGAATTTAATAGAAATCAGGGCAGCGACGTACAGCCGCGCTAGCAGTCACTAATTTATTTGCCCGCTAACCGCTTTTGGTACCGGAAAGAATTGAACCCCGTCGCCGGTTTTAAATAGTTCATTAATCGTAACGGGCAATCTTCCCGAGGCTTGCATTTGATTGCTTAACACCTTAGCGGCCGCCAACTGCATTTGTACACTATTTTGGTACCCGATTATAATAGATTTACTCTTTTCGATTCCGGGGAAACCCAATATTGTATATGGATTGGCAAATAAACAGGTAACCGTATTCAGATTGGATAAATCAGAAATAAACTCCTTCAACTCATCATTATAATCCAGTTTACTTTGAGGCCTGAGTCGGTATTCGTGTATTGCTACAATAATTTGATCGTAGCCTTTTAAAGCTTTAGAAACATTTTTTATATCTGCCGCCGAAGCGATTTTTGAAACGATAAAGTTTGTAGAGTTTGTAAACCGTTTCTGCATCTCTTTTTGAAACGGACTTACCACGGTTGCACCCAGACTAATTACCGCCGTTTTACGGTTAAAATCCAGCTGCTTAATCAAACTATCACTTTTCAAAACCGTGATAGCCGCATCAGAAAGTCGCTGGTTCAAAACCATTGCTTCAGAGCCGTTCAAATCCTCGAAAACATTGCTCGTATCAAGATTAACAGGTTTATTTAAACCTGCCCAATATTTTGCGGCAAGAATTTTTCTTACACTTTCATTGATCCGATCCATTGTTAACCGGTTTGTGCGGATGGCTTTTTTCATCAACTTAATTGATCTGGGAGCGTCTTCAGAGAGTTCGATTACGTCGTTTCCAGCAATCACCGCCAGTACATCAGCTTCACCGTCAGGGAAGTTCTTAACTACACCTTTCATTTCCATCGCATCGGAAAAAATCAAACCCTTAAATCCTAATTTCTCTTTTAAAAGTCCGGTTACGATGGGGGTTGATAATGTTGAAGGAAGTTTGGGTGTGCTATCCAGCGAAGGAATATTCATATGTGCCACCATAACTCCGGAAGCACCTTTACGGATCAGTTCCCGAAACGGATATAATTCGATCGAATCTAATCTCTCTTTGGTGAAATTGAGCACGGGCAAATCGTAATGCGAATCAACATTTGTATCGCCGTGCCCGGGAAAATGCTTGATGCTTACCAGAATGCCTGCATCTTGAAGGCCCTGCATGTATGCCGCAGCTTTTTGAGCCACATTATATTTGTTGTCGCCAAACGAGCGATAATTTATTACGGGGTTGTTAGGGTTGTTGTTCACATCCACCACCGGTGCAAAATTAACATGCATGCCTATTCTCCTGAAATCGCCAGCTATTCTTCTTCCCATCTGATAGATTAAATTTGTATCCTGAATTGCACCAAGAGCCATTTGATAAGGATATGAAATCGTGCTGTCTAAACGCATTCCAAGGCCCCATTCGGCATCCATCGCGATTAATAAAGGAACATGAGATATCCTTTGATAATAATTTGTAAGTGCCGTTTGCCGCCCCGGGCCGCCCTGAAAAAAAACCAATCCACCGACTTTATTTTTCCTGATTATATCCGCAACTTTTTCTTCATACGCCTTTCCTTTATCGGTATGGGCACGAATAAAAAATAGCTGCGCAATTTTTTCGCGCCGGTTTAACTTCCTGAAAATTGAGTCTACCCATCTCTGCTGTTCAATCGAAGTCTCTGTAAAATTTCTTCCGGCCTGACCGAAACTATATGAAGTTTGAAGTAAAAAAAAGAAGAAAACCAGCAGTTTAAAATTCATACAAATGTTTATTGGGGCTTAACAAATGAGCGCTTAAAGGTAAGCCTCTTGCTGTGATTCAAACAAAATATAACTGCGGCTTGTTTTATTTACCAAATGCTTATGCCTCCGGGCGAAGCAATATTTTGTTATACACTTATTAAACACACAATTATGAAACGGGTATTAATTTTATTAACAGTGCTTATTTCTGCAAGCGCAGCTAATGCACAGTATTTAGGAGCCAGAGTGGGCGTAAACTTTGCCAACATGATTCGAACCGGCGACGATAATTATAAGACTGACTTTAAACCGGGCTTGCATGCGGGTCTTACACTTGACGTGCCAATTGTAGATCGTCTGGTATTTGCACCAGAACTTATGTATTCACAAAAAGGGTATAAAATCGAAGGCAGAACCCTTTTAGGATCTGATAACGACTATACCGTAACTACCAACTTTGTCGAGATTCCAATTCTGTTAAAAATCAATGCAGCTAAAGGATTTAATATCCACTTAGGCCCGCAAATTTCCTTTCTGACATCTACCACAACTAAATTTGAAACAGGTTCCAATGAGTACAAAACAACAGTTGAGGAGGAAAACGAAGGACTGAAGAAAAGCCTGATTGGCGGAGTGATAGGCGCAGGCTTTAATGTGGGTAACAAAGCAACATTAATAGCCCGCTATGCACTCGATCTTCAGAAGAATAATGGCAATGGTAATTCTGAAACACCAGAATACCGAAACCAGGTTATTCAGTTGGGGCTGGGATTTAGGTTTTAGAAGTATTATAACACAGTTTGTCATTTCGACCAAAGGGAGAAATCTAATGAGATTCTTTCGCTTTAGATCTCTCCTATCGTCGAGATGACAAATCGCTTTTGGAGCAGATTTTATTTCAGGCCCTACTTTGGCTTATCATCATGCTCTTGCTTACCGGTTGGGTCGGCTCCAACATTTGTTCTAGTTGATTGTTTTCCGTTAGCCTCTTCGTGCTGAGTTGGGGCTGCCGATTGTGTTTCGCCGTTCGCTTTCACATCTTCCACAGCTGTAGTGTCCGAGCCGGCATTTAACCTTGTGGTATCCAATACAGAACTTGTATCTGATACTGTTTTATCGCTGTTGGCAGGTTGCGAGCAAGAAGCCATACCCAAAAAAGCGTTGAATAGTATGGAATTTATAAGAAGTTTCATGTTGATTATTTTTCTTCTTCACAACCGGCGTCCAAAATGGATTTCGATTCAATTAGAATTATGAATTTCTTTTAAACTTAGGGGAACCAGCTTCTTTGTTTTAAGCCAGGTAATTGAAACGATTGCAAGAGTCATGCTGCCGCCAAAGATTATTGCAGGAACGGTTCCCATCAATTTGGCGGTAAAACCTGATTCAAATGCCCCTAATTCATTTGATGAGCCAATAAACATCGAGTTGACAGATGATACCCTTCCGCGCATTTCATCGGGAGTTAATAACTGCATGATCGTAGAGCGAATCACCACGCTAACACTATCAAAAACACCTTCAAAAAATAGAAAGAAAAGGGTGAGATAAAAGTTCGTTGAGAGTCCGTAACAAATGATTGAAACACCGAATCCGGTAACGGCCAATAAAAGATTTCTCCAGGGCTTGTTCATTGGCGAATGGCGGGCCAAAAACAACATAGTGAGTACTGCCCCAACGGCCGGTGCGGCCCTCATCATTCCGAACTGCTCTGCACCTACATGAAGCACTTCGGTTGCTACCACCGGTATCAGCGCTACAGCACCACCAAAAAAAACCGAAAATAAGTCGAGGCTCATTGCGCCTAGCATCATTTTACTTTTGAAAACAAAACGTATACCTTCCGAAAGGCTATCATAAATACTTTCTTTTGGGATGTATTGAGGCGGTTGTTTTTTTAAAAAGAAGGTGCAGGCGAATGAAATGACTATAAACACAAGAATCAAAAAGAAGGTTACCGAAACCCCTGAATAAGCATAAACCAAACCGCCAAAGGCGGGCCCGGCGATGGAGGCTACCTGCCAGCCGGTGCTGTTCCATGTAGAAGAGTTGGGATAATGTTCTCGCGGAACGATTTGAGCCATGATTGAAAAAACGGTTGGCCCCAAAAAT
The DNA here is from genome assembly GCA_031382725.1 of Sphingobacteriaceae bacterium. GTDB lineage: Bacteria > Bacteroidota > Bacteroidia > Sphingobacteriales > Sphingobacteriaceae > Paradesertivirga. The sequence continues at coordinate 9,271 of JANMZB010000461.1, forward strand.
CCTCTGGCGATGCCAATAAAGAAGATCATTATGTAAATAATCCAAATAATATTCGACTGACTTATATGCGATGAAAAGTTGGGAAGTGTAATTAAAAATAAGACCAGCGAACAGGCAAACATTCCGCCCAGGATAGCTTTTAATAAGATTGTTTTCTCCGATTTATCAGCCACGTATCCACCATACAAAGCGATACTTAACGCTGGAATTGCTTCCGCCAAACCGATTAAGCCTAATGATAAAGGATCTTTTGTTAGCTGATAAATATACCAGCCAATTACAACTGCCTGGATCTGGTAAGCAAACGTGAGAAAAAATCGAATAGTTAAAAACCAGCGGAATTCCGGAAAGCGCAGTGCCGCATAAGAGTCTTTTTTTTCGGTTGGTGTATCTGAATTTAAGTTCTCCACTTAATTGTTTAACCTAAAGGTGCTTATTCAGTTTCCAATAATAACTTAATTTCATCCCTTAAAATAGGCAAGTGAATAATTACAATACCCCAAATTATAACATCATCAACTTTATCATAGCCGTGAATTACCCAATTTCTTGTATCAACAATTTTTCTGGAGCTTTGAATATTGACACTTGGGTCTAAGCTTAATATTTTACTCATGGCTTCACCAATAATCTCAATCTCCCTTTCAACAGCACGCCGAAGTAGTTTATTTTCCTGATATTTTATAAAGTTTCTGTCGCCACCTAAAAAGTCGTTAATGGAATCAATAGAGGTTTGAATATCAAATAAGTACTTTTTTATTTCACGCTTCATAGATCAATTTCTTGGTTTCATTGATGCTTTCAATAAAAAACGGGTTCGATAATGTTCTTTCGGTTAAAAGATCAATATTCCTTTGAAACAAATCTTTTAGCTTGTAGTGCAAAGCGAAATAATTTTCAGTGTATTCTTCTACTGATAAATTTTCCCGAAAAGATATTAAAAAGTCAATATCACTAGTATCGCTGAATCTTTCAGTAACTACAGAACCAAAGGCATAAAGACTTTGTACTTTCATCTCTTTGCAGATGCTCCTCAAGTCGTCTTTTTTATTTTCTAACAGTTGATTCATATCCTATCTAGTTAAACCTCATAAAACAATCGTAACTACGAGATATTATGAAGTGATATCCCCCTATCCTTTTTAGCGAAGTGCTGATTGAGTAAAGCATTTTTCTCTAAGGTCAGGTTTGGGTCTTCATCAAAAATACGAATAACTTCATTCCTTGCCTCCTGCAAAATCGTCTGATCCTGCATTAAATCGGCCAACTTTAAATCCAACAAACCACTCTGTCGTGTCCCTTCGATATCCCCCGGACCGCGTAACTGTAAATCTATCTCTGAGATCTCAAAGCCATCGTTTGTTTTAACCATCGTCTCCAGGCGCACTTTAGCTTCCTTACTGAGTTTATTTCCGCTCATCAAAATACAATAAGATTGCTCTGCGCCACGCCCTACCCTGCCACGCAACTGATGTAATTGTGAAAGCCCAAAGCGTTCAGCGTTTTCGATAATCATCACACTGGCATTGGGCACATTTACACCAACTTCAATTACCGTAGTGGCTACCATAATTTGAGTTTCGCCCTTTACAAAGCGTTGCATTTCTAAGTCCTTTTCGGAAGGCTTTAACTTTCCGTGCACAATACTGATGTTATATTTCGGTGAAGGAAACTCTCTAGATATCGTTTCAATACCAGCCTCCAGATATAGAAGATCCAGCTTTTCGCTTTCCTTTATCAAAGGGTAAACGATATAAACCTGCCTACCCAGAACTATTTCCTGGCGCATAAAACCAAACATTCGTAATCGCTGACTTTCAAACAAATGAATGGTTTTAATAGGTTTTCTTCCTGCCGGGAGTTCATCAATAACTGATACATCCAAGTCGCCATATAAAGTCATGGAAAGAGTACGAGGAATTGGCGTGGCTGTCATCACTAAAACATGTGGTGGAACGGCGTTCTTTCGCCAAAGCCTGGCTCGCTGTTCTACACCGAAACGATGTTGTTCATCCACAACGGCTAGACCAAGATTGGAAAACTCGACCGCATCCTGGATGAGGGCATGTGTTCCTACCAGAATATTTAATTCGCCGCTTTTTAGGTCTTCGTGAATTTTTTTCCGGTTCTTTTTAGGAGTTGATCCGGTTAGTAAAGCAAGATTAATGAAATCATCGCCAACTAAATTCTGTATCGAAATAAAATGCTGTTGAGCAAGAATTTCTGTGGGAGCCATAATACAAGCCTGGCAACCGTTATCAATCGCAAGAAGCATACACATTAAGGCTACAACCGTCTTTCCGCTGCCAACATCTCCTTGTAACAAACGATTCATTTGTTTTCCTCTAGCGGTATCTGTTCTAATTTCTTTTAAAACTTTTTTCTGAGCATTTGTTAGTTGAAAGGGTAAGTAATCATTGTAGAATGAATTAAAATAGTCTCCAACTTTTTCAAATAAAACGCCTTTAC
>JANMZB010000521.1:0-1026 GCA_031382725.1 Sphingobacteriaceae bacterium
AATAGTTAGTGAATCAACGAAATGGCATGTTTGCTGTGGTAAAGATAACAATAAAACGCACCAATATTCACCCATAACTGATGAAGTTATTTCAGAAATATTGGGTTGGGTTGCAGATGATGTTTATTCTGGTTTCCTGGACGAGTGCATGCGAATATTCAAACTTGAAAGAAAGGGCAATCAAAAATCTGATGAGCACGTAATGGATGTTAAAGATATGGATTTTCTCAATAAGGACATACCATTTGGCCAACTATATCAAATCGTACCATACTATTTTTATGTAGAGGAAGACAAATATTACAGTAACGATGCTACAGGTTTCATTACATCCATCTCTTACAGCAAAAAGAAACAACAATTCTCTGGTTTAGTAAAATATCCAAGTGGAGTTGTCGTTAAGGAAATTTTAACAGAAGATTGGGTAAAAGAAAATTTTCAACCGGCAGTTGTTACGCATTTTATGGAATCGAATGCTGGAGATAAGATTCGTTACCTAAACGTTCCACCTGGTGACTCCAACGACATTCCGGAGAAATATGTGATATGCGAAAATCCTACAATAATGTACTTACAAAAAAAGGAAAAAACGTGTGCATTTAGTTCATTATCAAGTATTATTCATCATTTCGGTTATGAAGACGAAGCGTTTCATCTGCAACAATTCAAAAAAGTCTTTTATCGAGATATTTTCCATACAAAGCCGAACAAAGTAATGCAGTCAATCGCTGGACACATAACCTCCTCCAAAGAAATGAAAAAATTCAACCGCGATTACAGATGCATTTCTCTAAAAAAGTCATTTGACGTACTCAACTATCGTTTCCTCAAGGGTGAATTTGTATTTGTATCATTATGGGTGGCTGATGCGGATATAGGTCACGCGGTATGCATTTGTGACAGTTTAATATTTGACAGTAATTGCGCTCATGCACTGAACTTGAGTAAAGAGACTTTAGATGTATCGTGTAATGGAGAATTTTGTAAAATACACACAGGATATTTGTTTCATGCGCGATCAATGGA
>JANMZB010000622.1:0-1416 GCA_031382725.1 Sphingobacteriaceae bacterium
GACAAAGCTCTTGTTGCCCGCGGTTCCAATGGTGGCATGTGGTGAAGATATGTTGGTATTGGATGGTAGTGAACGCTTTGTTGATGTCAGTGGTCTTGCCGGACACAAGGTTAATCAATTACGAATTGTCACTGCCCAAGCATTGATAACAACGCATAAGGGTGACGCCATTGCCACTTTTCATCAGATGGCTTTACTCGGAAAGGGGAGAAGCATCTTGTCTTGCATTCAGATGGAAAGCCATGGGGCTGATATCAATGAGAAATCTCGTCTTCTACCTGGTGGTAAACAACGTATTCTGATGGGTGGTTACCAGATACCGTTGGATATCAATAATGGACTGGCTTATCTTCGTTACCGTCAACCAACTTCACAAGAACTGGCTACACTGCCCCACATTATAATGACTGCTGATGTTGATTGGAATCCAAGTATACATGACAACGATATCGATGATGCTGAGACATTTTACGATGCCAATGACGATAGTATTAATCATGGACCCTTTGATCAGTATGGGGAGTATCGATATCGAACAGTTGCCATTCACAACACTAGCTGTGAACCAGAGTTCTTTGATGCTGTTGAGTTTCTAGATTACGACGATATGGTTGATGAGTTGCTTGACTTATGGCAGCCTGAACATGTTTGTAATACATTTGGCGTGAACATGACAAAAGTTGCCAACTGCAAACCAGATTTCAATTTGCTCCGTCCGTTGTTTGGCTGGGCTCCGTCCGAGACGATTAAGCGCACTTTTTCAGTCACTACGCAATTTGCTCGTGGTCGTGTCTCCGATACTTTGAAGCAGCAATGGCGCTCTCGTTTCCCGGCATGTAATGTGAAACGTCGCAATGAACCGGTTGCTACAGACACCGTGTTTAGTGATACTCCGGCAGTTGACAGTGGTTTTACAGCTGCTCAACTTTTTGTTGGTCGGCATTCGCTTGTTGCCGACGCATATGGACTGAAAACGGATAAAGAATTTGTCAACACCTTGGAAGATAACATACGCGAACGGGGAGCTATGGATAAGTTAATCAGTGATTGTGAAAAAGCTGAGATGAGTTCACGCGTCAAGGACATCCTGCACGCTTTGATTATCGAATCATGGTATAGTGAACCTTACCATCAAAATCAAAACTTTGCGGAAAACCGTTACAACAAAATCAAAGCTGCTACTAAACGTGTCCTGATCTGTCTGGGGCTCCCGCAAACACATGGTTGCTTGCCTTGACATATGTTTGTTTGTTGCTGAATCACCTTGCCAGTCCTGCACTGGGATGGATTCCACCGAACCAAAAGAGGACTGGTCAGACTCAAGATATCTCGATGTTCTTGCATTTTTCGTTTTATGATCCCGTGTATTATCACTCATATTCCGATACGTTTCCTTGGGCATCTAATGAGGAACAA
>JANMZB010000625.1:0-1378 GCA_031382725.1 Sphingobacteriaceae bacterium
CATGTGGTATGTGCAAGATGTCAGCGTAGATTTTTAACATGTTTTCCACATCCATGACATTGTTGATGCCCATGCGTGGATCCTTTTGGTCGTCCCATTATTTTGATTATCCCAATATTGTGATTGCAAATTTCGAAGTTATGTTATTGGTTTTATTGCATAAAATGTAGATCTTTAAATGTACAAATATTTACTTTACTAAATTACCAAATATTTCCTTAAAATATTAAGTATAGGATAATCCACGATCACATAAGTGTTTAAATAAAATCTCCCGCTTCTTATATTTGAAAAATGGGAGCAAGCAAAGGATAATAGACACATTAACTACTACAAAAAGAAGAAAAATATTGTGTAAATAATATAAATTTTTAACATGGAATGCGTGTAGATATTTTATTTGGTAATATTAATTTTTTAGAAGTAGTTAAATTGTGTGGAAATTGAAATATGAAAATTTTAATCCTTTAAATAAAAAATTACTTATATGTAGATACTGTTATTGTGGCATACTATTTTCCTGTAATTGGTCTCCGTTGGTTAGATTATTACAAAAATTGACAATTTGAAAAATCTATTTTGGTAAGATTCGAACAGTCATGAATTTTTTGTAGATAGCGATGGAATGATTTTTGCACTGATCATATTGTAGTTGTAAATAAACCAATAAAAATTGTAAATGAAGAATATGCGAAGTAGAGATAAGAGCTACACTGCTGCTATAAGGAAGTTTAGTAATGCATTGTTATGTAATGGAACAAATAACAATGTCGTTCGTGATATGCCTCGGAAAAAGATAATTAATACAACAGCAGCGGCAGTAAGAATAAACAAGGAGAATAAGGATGTAAATGTATCAAATGTAGAGGTGCGTGAGGAAAGAAATGAGCGGTTAAATGGATTGGTTAATGTTGCTATTTTGGAAAACATAACATTATATGATGATGCGTATCATGAGTGTGTTAATCCATCAGAAAATGATAATGCAAGTAGTGATGATGAAACAACTGAGAATTATGCTGATAACGATGGCAAATATAAGGATCCTTGTGTAAAAATGGGGACACACGATTGTGAAGATATGTCAGCGGATAGCAGTACTGTGATGGAGATGGTATCCATGAATAGAGCAAAACCGATACCGAAGCAAATAGTTGGTAAGAGTACAAATTGTGTTGATATGTCGGTATCTACTAACTGCATCAATGATGATGATGGTAATAACATGCTTCTAAAAAAGCAATATGAAAAACATTGTATCATTAATGGATTAATGGATTCGAATGAGACATTCCACGACGAAGTTCGAAAAATTACACGCCGACAAGGATGGAAAAATTGTAAGTTATTAACGGATGATGATTATCATTACTCATCG
>JANMZB010000655.1:0-2632 GCA_031382725.1 Sphingobacteriaceae bacterium
CGACCTGGTTTTTTACGCTCAACCATACGGTTATCACGGGTCATAATGCCTTTGGCTCTCAATGAAGGTTTTGTTTCCGGATCTAATTCAACAATCGCTTTTGCAATTGCTAAACGAACTGCTTCCGCTTGTCCTTTAACACCACCACCGGCAACGTTTACAGTAACATCAAATTTTCCGGTAGAACCAGAAACTTCTGTAGATTGTGTAACGATGAATTGTAGGGGCAAAGTTGGGAAGTACTCTTTGTAATCTTTACCGTTTACGGTAATGCCGCCGTTACCATCTTTAAGATAGATACGGGCAACTGCTGTTTTTCTTCTGCCTGAAGTGTTTGTTGTTGACATTTCTTTCTCTTAATTAAAGTTTGATTTCTTTTGGACTCTGTGCAGCATGTGGGTGAGTAGTACCCGCATACACATGTAAATTTTTGTACAACGCACGTCCCAAACGATTTTTAGGTAACATACCACGTACAGCTTTCTCAACTATACGTTCCGGATGTTTCGCTAATAACTCTTTCGGAGAAATGAAACGCTGACCGCCTGGATAGCCTGTGTAACGCACATAGGTTTTGTCGCCCATTTTGTTACCGGTCAGTTTAACTTTGTCTGCATTGATAACAATTACGTTATCGCCGCAGTCTACGTGTGGGGTGTACGAAGGCTTATTTTTTCCTCTAATCACCATCGCGATTTTAGAAGATAAGCGCCCCAAAATCTCGCCTTCAGCGTCAACAACTATCCATTGTTTGTCGACGGTCTGTTTGTTAGCAGAGACAGTTTTGTAACTTAACGTATTCACTTGCTTGATATTAAATTAATTAAAAATATATTATGCCCCTAAAATGGGATTGCAAAGATAGGTGGATAAACCGGAATAGCAAAACTAAAAAAAGAAAAAGCCTCACCCGCATTTGCGCACAGGCTGGCACGCCCTCTCCTGAAGGAGAGGAGTTTGGGTGTGAAGATATAGCGTATTAAATATGAGAACACTAAAGTAAGCCCGAAATCCTTCAAGTCCTCTCCTTTGGAGAGGATTTAGGTGAGGCTTTTTTGAAACCATCATACGTCTCTGTAGCAACAGCAGCCCCGCTTTTTGTTCCAAATCCTCATTTCGAAGCCTGAGAAAGGCAGCTTCATTCCGGGTTTTCCACGTCAATCGGGTTTAAAATTCAAGGGTAGTACTTCGTAGGAGTTTAACCAAACTTCAAAAGTTCTAAACTTTTGGAGAGTTTTCAGAGGATTTAATTCTTTTCGTTGACGGATGTTGCCTGGTATCAAATAAAGCAAGTACCGCAATCTTATCTTCTTCGATTCGATAAATTAATAGGTTATGCTTTGTGATAATAGCTTCCCGAATGGTTTTATTTCCAGTAAGAGGTTTATATAAATACGGCGACTCGCTAATAAGATTAAGGGTCTTGAAAGTCTGGGCGACAAAATTCTTAATTTCACGTTCTGTCCAATCCTTTTTCAAATAAGTTATAACAGAATCGAAGTTTTTAATTGCTCTCGGAGACCAGATAATCTCTAAAGCCACTTTTTATAACTCTTCATTACCTCAGCATGTGGAATTCCAAGCCCCGCTTCCAGTTCCTTTATTGATATTAGAATATCATCCTTAACTTTATCCGGTAAGCCTTCCCAAGAATTATTTTGTGTTAACAACAAATCTCTAACCTGATTAACAAGAGTTTCATTTTCAGTACTCAGTATTATCTTAGCTAATTCTTCCCGTTCTATTTGTGAAATCATGTTAGTCGTTTATATCAAATATACAAAATGATACATAGCCAAACTCCAAAAGTTCTAAACTTTTGGAGAGTTTTCAGGTTTTCAAATGGTAATACTTATCCTCCCAAAGTCATTAATTTGAATTATTAATTTAAAATAAACCAAGAATCCTATTTTTGCGTTAAATCCAAGCTGACACGCAAACAGCTTATAATTTACATACTTATTAATTTTTTACTGTGATAATTCTTATCTTTTTCCTTTGCCACTGGTTTCTGTCATTATTCTTCCAGACCTTTTTCCTTCATCGTTACGCCTCTCACAAAATGTTTACAACAAACAAGTTTTGGGAGCGTACATTTTATATCATGACCTGGGTATTTCAGGGAGCGTCCTTCTTAAATCCAAGAGCATACGCCATTCTTCACCGTATGCACCATGCTTATAGCGATACCGAGAAAGACCCTCATTCGCCACACTTTTTTAGAGATGTATTCCAGATGATGTGGGCAACGAAAGTTATTTTTCAGGATTATGTGAACTTTAATAAAGAGCCGGAAACTCGCTTCAAAGGTAACTATCCCGAATGGAGAACAGTAGATATTATGGCATCGTCACTAGTATCTCGTTTAGGATTTATCATTTTTTATGTTGCCTTCTATATACAATTTGCCGAGCATTGGTGGCTGTTCTTACTGCTACCAATCCATTTTGTAATGGGTCCCTTGCATGGTGCTTTAGTTAACTGGTGCGGTCATAAATACGGGTACTCAAATTTCGATAACGGCGACCATTCAAAAAACACAACACCATTCGACTTTTTCATGCTGGGTGAGCTATTTCAAAACAATCACCACATGCACCCTAACAGCCCAAATTTCGCAAAGCGCTGGTTT
>JANMZB010000728.1:0-1190 GCA_031382725.1 Sphingobacteriaceae bacterium
GACAAACTTTATGATATTAATGTATTTTTCCCAAGAATCAAAAACGTACAAACAGGTAATACCTGGGGCGAAATAAAAATACGCCATTCGAAAGAATGGAATGAGATAATTCAAGAAGTAGGAGGCGAATTCAATGAATTAGGTCACGGTATATACTGGAAAGAATTACAATGTGAGAAACAGTATTCGTTAGGGTGGTTATTGTGGTCGTTTCGTGCCGATGATACCAAAGTTTTAGCAAACGAAATTCAATCATTGCATAAAGTAAAAGTAGCTTTTCGCTACTCCGCGATTACTTTGGATAAAGGATATATACCAGAAGAAAATAAGGTGCGTGCACTTCATGTATGGACATCTGGAGGACCAAATTTTTTAAAAACCAAAGAGATTGTCCAAACTTTGTACAGCTCAAGCGCATCACAGTTTCCACTTGGTATAAAAATGAGATTTGTGCCAAGTGCAATAAACGTAAGTTCGGAATGGGTTGTGAAAATAAAAAAATTGAGGCGTAGACAAGCAGTTTTTCTGAAAACTATCGAATTAACCAACTCGAGGAGTTGGGAGATAACTTTGCTGGACCTAACTATAGGGGAATTACCCTCTCTAAGGCAACTTCTGATGAAAACACGAACAAAAGACTTACAATCACAGTTGTTCTTAAGCGTTGATAATGCATACAAAAATAGCGATCTGGTGATATTTACGTACTTACCAAGATGGGAAGATGAGGCCAGAGCTTTTGTTACAACGATGGTGCCATATATGACAAATTTCCATCATAATACGCGAGTAGCAGAGTTTTTCACTCAAGAAGCCTGTGAGAGAGCTACGGAGTCAGAATGGGATTCAGTCAAACAAGAAGTGGTGACAAAAGATGATATGTTCGTGGATAACCTATTCAACGATTATGATGATATGGAGGATTTCGGAGTCGAGGAGGAAGGGGATACGGAAATGAACAATACCGTGATGTCCAACATTGAGAGAATCTTTCTTGGGGAAGATACGGACTCAATTGGCACTTTCCATTCCAAAAAGGGACTTACAAGAATCTTGGAAAATAAAGCACATGCTTTCCAGCCGACGGTAAACAATGGAACACGCGACATTGAATTTCAGAGTGTCACTACACATAATAGCTCCAGTACTAAACATTCAACAATGGAACAATCAATTACAGAACTATTTTC
>JANMZB010000730.1:0-1813 GCA_031382725.1 Sphingobacteriaceae bacterium
GCACCAGTTTACCAAACCGTACCTCTCCAACAAAAAGCCTGTTAGCTTCTATCCATCAGCTGGCTTAAGAGTATCCCGCATCCCTCTGCATGAGTACCGGCTCGCTCCAGGCAAAATGACTCTACGCCACTTCATACATGGCCGATATATACACTCAAGGCTAGGCAACATCGTGATCTCGGCGAAAAATGGATACACCTGAAATATCGGCGTTCATCCATATCAAATTCTACGAGTCCATCTATGATCTTACTGGTTATTTTCCCGACACACGTGAATTTCCGGGCAACTGGCTTGGCGTCTCCCACAACGTCGGTGATGCACTGTGTTTCAAGGTCTTCAATACAGACACACACAAGGTACTAGAACGAAGCGTCTTTCGTAGCGCCCTCACTTTTATCCACAAACAAAAGGAAACATCTTTCCCTACTAACGCCTTCGCAATCGTCTTTTCGTGATGCTACCCCTCCGACTACCCTTCCATAGCCTCAGTCGATCCCCAGAGTCCCTGACCCAAAACCCGGCACACCAAGCCCTCCACATCGGAACCCCACCTCGACACTAGATGTACTACTTCACTACACCGTTAGCCTATTGCGAGCCCCCGGAAGCTGCCCCCTCCCCCGCTACCACGACTGTCCCGGATCGTGACCACTACACAGACGATCTTCCTGGGACCCGACCAAATCCGCCATCCCTTATGGCCCATCCTCCAACGAGTCGACTCCGTGATTTTCGAGGATCCACACCCCTCCATCTATTGTCGGCGACAACTCTCGAGACAATATACACCAACCATCACGCACGGTACCATATCCATCATAACGACACTGAGTTAGCCCCTGAGTCACACTGCTCGGCTCGTACAAAAATACTTTGCGCGACCGTCTCAGTGAGTCTCTCGCCCGTGCCGCCGGCGCCTTGTTATTCATCATTGCCAACCACCTACTCTGACACTTCCAAACCCCGACACAGACACCGTTGTTTCTTCCCCCGCCTCCTGATGCCCCATGAGCATCACCCTGCTCTGCCATCTCTTACACCGGACGGTAGCTTAATCAAATCAAGTATGTTCAAGACATGGACTCTTTTGCCAATGCCACCTACCCTGACAACTACATATGGTAACCGACCCGGACTATTTCCCAGAAGACCCCACCCCACCGCAACGTCTCACCATCTATTTCACATGGGAATGGAATGACGCCCAATGTATTTGGGTGGATGGTTACGCCCTCGGACTACAGGCGTCTACTATTTTGATCGCAACTCACTAATGCTCTGAAGGCCGTGAGCCCGGACTTTGCGGCGTAGTTGGTCTCTGAGTACAATAACCTCATCGCTAAATATTACCCTGACCTCCGGACTACACCACGCCTCCCCGGCAAACAAACTGCATATCACACTGCACATACCCTCCCGTCTCTATAAAATCGTGCCTAAACTAACCAAGCTAAAAAGACCACTACTAACCCGACACACAACACGACCCATGCCTAAGTCGCAACCGTCCATCCCCCACCTTCTTCGGACGTTGCCGCGTCTTTTATCTACGCCGTCCAAAACTCATACCCGAGAATCGTGTAATGCGGTGCATCGCATTCACGCTAGGATTATATCATTTCCGGCGAGACAGACACACCCTAATGCGTTTGGCTTGTAATATTGCCACCAGGTCATTGCAAAGCCCTACCGAAAAAAGGTATATTATTTGAAAGGGTAGCCCCCATTTTGGGTGTTCACGACAGCAGTCAGCTAGCAGAGTATAAGACAATCCAGGTTTTCTAGACGTGGGCCAGGCAGTAGCTTGGTC
>JANMZB010000744.1:0-1421 GCA_031382725.1 Sphingobacteriaceae bacterium
CTGCCAAACAGGTGCGCCAACAAAGAAGAAAGAAAAACAAATACATCGTTGCGACAAAACGAAAAACAGCCAAAGGTAAACCTTCCGCGGTGAAATTCCACAAAAAGGCAGTCGTCTTCACAAACTACACCAAGCCGTAACTTCATTCATTACTAACCAAGAGACTACAGACGGAGAAACCCCATCTCCCAGAAGACGATCATAGACTCCAGTAAATAGAACCCAGAAGTACGAGTTTCCCCACAGGAAACACCAAGCACAAACTATACAACAACAAACACACAAGTTCTGCAAACTTACAACCGTAGCTACCTTAACAAATACATTAAAAATAAAACTATACTTCCGGACAACCACGTCTACCAGCGAAGCAACAACACCATGGTCGTCTCTACACGTAGCACAGAAAACTTGCTCGCCATCCGTACCGGGACAAACCGCACCACCGCTTCGTTACCTGACCTGTCCCAACCTCGTCACCGCAACCCCCGCACGGACACAGCGACGTCTATCGCACGTTCGGTTTCAAGTACAGCCCAAATCAGCGATACCACGGAAGCGACTGATAACCGGACAGCGAACCCCACCAACCCCATCATCGAGATCGATACACCCACGGATGGGCTGACCATCCTTTTATCAGCATCCCATATCCCTTACCCACTGAGCGCAATCAAGCTACTTGCATCCATTGGCGTCACAGATGATACCACATTCCTCGCTACAATCCATGATAACCCCGCCAAATGGTACCACTCTTTCATGGACCATACAAACGACCCGGACTTTGCCAAGGACATGATCATTCAGATGAAACTACTGCGCTCATACCTCATCCAGGACCTCGGTATCCCCACCGATCCAACCACCGGGAAGTTTACCAACCACATGGACTATACATACTTACTAGCCATGCAATTTAACCCAACCGTATACAGCGGCGTGTTCCCGTATTTATGCAAAATGCATGCATCTACCATACGATACCAACTCGACAAAACACTCGACGACCAGAGTGTATCCATAAGCCATAGTCCGTCGATTGTCCATTCCGAAGAATCGGTGACGTTTATATCCACCCAGAACAGTACTACTAACAATAGTACTACCCGCACAAGGAAGCAAACTCCACACCGGGCCACCCCACCAACTACCATTAGTGTGGTTACCCCGATCGACCGTAAACCCCACGATCTTATCCGCGACCACATCAAGATGCCCACTTTCCACCCTCGCTCGGATGCTTGCCCAGGATACGGTCCACCCGCACTGCGTAATCTCCGTTCCGCAGACCAACCCGGCGACACTCGCTCCCGTACTTCGGACACACTGTCCAAGAAGAGCCGATCCCACACACCCCGCCACACACACTCCACTTCTTCCTCCGTCTCACACCACCGCGACCTGGACGATTATGGAAC
>JANMZB010000752.1:0-3419 GCA_031382725.1 Sphingobacteriaceae bacterium
CATAGTAAATGTAAAGCTTTCTGTATTATCTAGCCTTGACTAAAAGCAATTTCTATTTACACATATCCGACTTTTTGCATATTCAGCACCTCAAGCTTCAACGGTAAGGATTAAACTTAAACATATGTCAATAAAATATTAGCTACTGACCACACACTGTTTGGCTTAACAGTATTTCAGCTAAAACTATATTGGCTTAGTTCATATGATAAATGTCTAGACCCGGCTTGTTACTAACTTATGTGTGTGTTTATCGGTTAGCTAATCTCAGACTGATTCTAATCTAACTTAGATTCCAATATAATTTTAGACCTAAATTAGAAAATTTAAAATATTTATGCTGTTAATCTTATAAAATATAGAAACTATTTTAGCACTTATCATCCAATAATTAATTCGGAATCTCTTTCTTTAGTTTAATGGTAAATTTGCTACCAACATTAGGCTCACTTTCGACAGTAATTTTTCCGCCAAATGTTTCAATTTGAGTTTTGGTCATAAACAAGCCTACACCCTTGCTGTCGTATCCACTATGGAAAACTTTATTCAACTTAAACATGTTTGCGCCATGTTTAACCAGATCAATTCCCAGGCCGTTATCTTTAAAAGTAAGTATCACATTGTCGTTATTGAATGTAGAAGCTATTTCTATTTTTGGCGGAGTATCAGCCTTACTATATTTTATCGCGTTGCTAATCATATTATAGAATATACTTTCTAAATAGATTTTAGGAAACTTTACTTCTATGGCTTCAAAGCGGGTAATGACTTCTACTTTTTTTGATACAAACTGCCCTTTTAACATCGATTCAACGCTGCTTACCATTTCAACTAAATTACAGTCATCATAAGTTAAGTTCTTATTGTTTCTAAGCTCTAGCACTTTCATTAATTCATTTAATGTGTCGTTTAAACTTATGCAGGATGCCTTAAGCATATCCATAAACTCATCTTTTTCAATCTCAGAAGTAGCGTCGCTTAACATGCCCAATAACATATCTATACTAACTGCCGGTCCACGCAAATTATGTGCTATGATGCGGTTAAAATCTTCATACTGACTAATTTTATTTTCCAGATCTAAAGCTCTTTTATATTCATCAATATCTGTACATGAGCCAAACCATTTTACAATTTCGCCAAATTCATTTCTCATAGGCAAAGCTCGACCTAAATGCCATTTATAAACGCCATCTGATGCTCTTTTGAATCGATATTCAACCTCATAAGGTTTACCTGTAGTAAAGGATTCAGTCCAAGTTTTTACGCAATTTTCTACATCATCGGGATGTAAAACAGTTTCCCAGCCCCAGCTAAGGGTTTGCTCAAGTGTCATACCTGTATAATCGAACCAATGCTGGTTATAGTAATCTAAATTTCCGTCTGGTTTTGAAGTCCATATAATTTGCGGGATAGAATCGGCCAAAAATTTAAACTCTTTAATTTTTTCTATGGTTTGATCTTGTTGAATAATTACATCAATCTGCTCTATTAATATTTTATTTAATGATTCTTGCGATTCAAATGACTTCTGCAAAGCGATTTCTGTTTGTTTATAATCATCAATATCCAAAAAGGAACCATATAGCCTTTCCAAAATACCATTTTCATATTCTGCTTTGCCCAATACTCTAACCCATAATTCCCGGCCATTAGCATTTGAAATTTGCAATTCCAAATCCCATGATTTTCCATTATTAATACAATCATTTAATGCGGCTGTAATTTTATCGCGGCTGTACCCTTCTTTATAAAAATTTATACCGCTCGTTAAATCGGGTTCATAATCTTCAGCTACACCATGTATTTCTATTGTAATAGATGACCAATACATTTTTTGATTCACAACATCAAACTCCCAGCCCCCAACACGGGCTGCGGCATTAGTTTGCTCAAGCATTTCCCGGGTGCGCCGTAATTCAGTTTCAAGGAGATCCTGGTCTGTAACGTCTCTACCTATGGCGAAAGTATTACCAGTACCAGTTTCTGGAGAGGCTGCCCACTGAATGTATTTATATTGGTTTGTACGGTTAACAAAATCGACCGTGTGATATCCCTCAGAGAGCCTTTGAACTATTTCTGATGTAATAATACGATCCTCGGGATGAACCATTTCTAAGAAAGATGTATTTAACAGAAAGTGCTGATTAAAACCCGGAAGTTTCTTGAACGTTGGATTAACTTTTTTGAAAAAACCATCCGTACCGGCAATGCATACTAAGTCTAGCGACAGTTCAAAAGTCTTTTGAAAGTTTTTTAGTTCTTCTTTTTGCCTGCGCTCAACTATCAGATTAATAACTTCATCAGCAAGTAATTGTAATACCCTTTTTTGTTTAGGGTTTAATATTTTAGGCTTACGATCAATAACGGATAAAGTTCCCAGAGCAAAACCTTGAGGGTCTATTAAAGGGTAGCCGGCATAAAATCGAATATGCGAGTCTCCCGTAACAGCCTCATTATCTTTAAACCGATCGTCTGTAGTCGCATCTTCCACTTCGAGAGGAGATGAACCCATAATCGCATATTGACAAAAAGAAATATCCCTGGATGTTTCACTGATATCAATACCTATTTTAGATTTAAACCATTGTCGGTCTTTATCTAGGAAAGAAATTAATGAAATAGGTACATCGCAAATTATGGAAGCGATTTCAGTAATTCTATCAAATTCGCTTTCACTAAGTGAATTTAAAATTTGATAATCATGGAGAGCTTTTAAACGCTCACCTTCATTCTCTGGGATCGGAAAGTCTCTCATGATATAGAAGGGTTTAATATAAAAACGCATTAACATTCTTATTGTTTCAAGCTGAATACATTGACTAATTATTCTGAAGTAACTAAGTGAAATGAAGCCCTTCCTTGAAAACGGAGATGATAGGAATGTGAGCAAACATAATCATGCTTAAGCATATATAAAGTAACCGAACTACGCGTTATAAATGATTCTTATCACCTATTACCACATTGATTTATTGTACTTTTACTTAGCTAGTCATAAAACTCTAGATATGAAAACAATAATCCATACATCCCTAAAAGGGTTACCCTTAATCCAGCGATTAAGAACCTCTATTCGAATTATATTAGTAATTTTCATTACCTCAATATTCTGCACTGAAAAAGTTAAGTCTCAGAATTATGTAGTCAATTATTCTGTGTTAAACTTACATGGTTCGAACGGCGCAGGGCCGCTTCCATCACCAGATATACATCGCGGTCTTCTGCGGGGGAGAGATTGGCAAGCGCATCTTCCGCGCGCTTCTTCGCGGCTTTGGCGCGCACAATATCAATATCTTCAATATTTTCGGCCGCATCCGCCAGGATCGTAATGATCGTGGGCTGAACTTCGGCGACACCGCCCGCAACCGCAAAGAGTTCTTCCTTATTATTGCGTCGGACTTTAATGACACCGTACT
>JANMZB010000786.1:0-1126 GCA_031382725.1 Sphingobacteriaceae bacterium
GGCGAGAATCAAAAAGACCATGGCGGCCAGCTCCCGCTCGGCAACTGATGTTGCCGGGGAGCGTTTGGCACTACGCCGTATGCTACAGAACCCGATTGGGTTCTCCGACGTGGCCGCTGAAGCAATACTTCAGGCCGGATACAATACCGTCGAAACATTCCGCACCATGATGATTGGTGATGCGGTCAGTGAGTTCTTCAAGAACTTGACCATGGATTACAACCGTAAGGAAAACAGGAAGGAAACTCCCGTTGTTCCGGTTGACGTAATGGAGGGTGACGATGAGGACACGCCGCCTACACCGGACTCGGATGAACCCGGCACGGTGACGAAAGTTACCGTCGAATTTCCTCATGTAGCACAACATAACCTCCGCACGTTTCTCTTCTACATGAAGATATGTGACCAACTCGGTCAGCAACCTTTTCCCGTTAAATTCAATCAGGAGGAGATGGCTTTCGCTCGGGAGCGCCTCATATTTGAGGAACCCTACAAGCACAAGCACAACACATCGAGCACCACGCCAGACAAGTTCCCCAACACCATTGCGGACTGGTTCAGAATCCAGAATCAGATGTCTGCCTACCTCAACGATCTTCGAGGGATCGCAAATGTACCATATTCGTACTTGATCCGAGAGAAAGGGACACCCGATGACGAAGACTTCGAGAGGGAGTACGATACTACGGATGCGTTCTTCATCCAGTGTACTGCCCATCATGGCTCCCACTATGACATTGTTAACAAGTGGTTTGCGGTCGAGCTTTACAAGTTGGCCGATGGTGCTCCGATTTTTAATCATATTTCCATGCACCTAACGAAGTTCGATGGCAGAGCCGCCTGGCTCCCTTTGAAACAATATGCGCAGGGAGATGCAAACGATTCATCTGACGTTACGCGGACAAAAGCCGTATCTGAATGTATTCATTACACCGGAAAGGGCTAATACACTTTCGAGCGCTGTACCAGCGATCTTTCGAAATGTTACATGGATTTGGAAAACTTGTGATCTCTGATGTCAGAACATGACACGGTCATCCATTGTGTCAACCGTATTTCCAACCCGTCACTCACCGTACACTGTGAGTCTGTCCTGGGTAATAACAAAACAGCAACAACTTTGACA
>JANMZB010000795.1:0-28411 GCA_031382725.1 Sphingobacteriaceae bacterium
CCCCTTTTTTTGCACGCAAAACGGCCACCGGCACATTGCAGACGACAAGACCTTTGACAACCTCACGCAAATATGGCTCTATGGCGACCATTATAAATGGCGTGCTATGCGTGCCAATGGCATTGATGAGGCTTATATCACAGGAAATAGGAGTGATGCTGAAAAATTTCAGAAATGGGCAGAAACGGTTCCTTACACGTTGAGAAATCCGTTATATCATTGGACTCATCTGGAGCTTCAGCGCTATTTCAATATTAGTGAAACGCTAAATGGCAAAAATGCAATGCAAATTTACGATGTATGTAATGCGAAGCTGGCTACAAAAGATTATTCGGTAAGAGGCTTGTTAAAAATGCGCAATGTTGAAGCTGTTTGTACAACAGATGATCCTTTAGATTCTTTAGAATTCCATCAGCAAATAACGAAAGAAGGTGCGGAACTTATTGTAAGGCCAGCTTTTCGTCCTGATAAGGCAATGGGCGCAGAAAATACCGCCGAGTTGAATAGTTACATCACAAAATTAGAAGCTCTTACTAATTTATCTATTTCCGATTTCAACACATATTTGAAAGCCTTAAAAATTCGGCACGATTACTTTTCGGAACATGGTTGTAAAATTTCTGATCATGGCCTTGAGCAATTGTATGCCGAGGATTATACCGATCAGGAAATTAATAACATATTCCAAAAAATTCTTTCTAACCAACCCCTAAGTTCTTTGGAAGTGAGCAAATTCAAATCGGCTATGCTTATTAACTTCGCGTTTTGGGATCATGAAAAAGGCTGGGTACAACAATTCCACGTAGGTGCTTTGCGCAATAATAACACCAGAATGCTTTCAATTTTAGGTCCCGATACAGGTTGGGATTCGATTGGTGATTTCAGCCAGGGCAGACAGTTATCCAAATTTTTAAACAAACTTGATACCGAAGACAGGCTGGCGAAAACGATTATTTATAACCTTAACCCCTCCGACAATGAATTATTTGCGGCGATGATCGGAAACTTTAATGACGGTACAGTAGCAGGTAAGGTTCAGTGGGGCTCTGGCTGGTGGTTTTTAGACCAGAAAGATGGTATGACTAAACAATTGAATGCACTTTCGAACATGGGCTTACTCAGCAAATTTGTAGGAATGCTTACAGATTCGCGAAGCTTTCTTTCCTTCCCGCGTCATGAATATTTCAGAAGGATTTTGTGCAATTTATTCGGCGATGATGTTGAAAATGGAGAATTGCCTGCAGATATGAAATGGTTAGGAAAGGTAGTTCAGGATATCTGCTATTACAACGCTAAAAGTTATTTTAAGCTGTAGGTGAACAACCAGAATTAGCTTCTTAAGAAACAAGTGTTCCAAAGGCGATTTGTCATCTCGACGACAGGAGAGATCTAATGACTGAATTTATCCAGTTTGATAAGATTTCTCACTGCGTTCGAAATGACAAATCCCTAATAAATTCATCTCAGATCCTCACCTTAACAACCAGCTTCTTTATCAATCCTTCGCCAATCATCGGCGCATGTACATCTTCCGGGAAGAAAATACCAAATTGATTATCTGTTAACTGGAAATACATATCCGGAGTTTCGTTATAAAAAGTAACATCCTTCTCGGGATTGTACTCCGCTTTAAAATTATGGCATTTTGAAATCGGTTTCCAGCCAATGGTTTCAGTACCGCTAATGCAAAGTTGAATATCAATCGCCTTTTGATGACATTCAAATTTCTCTAATGATTCTGCAGCCGATTTACCCCCTTTAGTACTCATGATGGCTTTAAGACCATCCTGAATTTGGTAAGTTCCATCCTCAAGATTATTTAAATCTTGACTTTTAATCCAATCAAAGGCATCCGCAAAGAGCGGATTCAAACCATAATACTTACTCGCATTTTCTACTGAATCTATAATCATCTTTTATAAATTTAATGGATGAAAAAATCCGCCTTGCTAACACACAAGACGGATAAGCTATATAATTCCCACTTCAGGGGCTAAGCACCATATCATCCCCCTTTAGGGGTTAGGGGCTACCTTTGCACCCTACCAGAAGCATCACCTTTCATTAAGGTGGCAACTTCAGAAAGCGTAGCGTGATTTAAATCGCCTGGGATTGTATGTTTTAATGCAGAAGCAGCAACACCAAATTCAGCAGCTTCGCTCATCGGCATTCCGGTAACTAAACCGTGAATTAGTCCAGATGCAAATGAATCACCAGAACCTACACGGTCAACGATACGCACTTCATATTGCTTAGTGTGATAAAACTCATTGCCATCATAAACCAATGCAGACCATCCATTGTCAGATGCGCTGTGGCTTTCACGTAAAGTAGAGGCAATAAATTTAAAGCCCAACTTCTCTTTCATTTGCTTGAAAACAGATTTGTATCCGTCAAGATTCAACTCTCCTTTTGTGATATCAGTTCCTTCGCTTTTGAAACCTAAAGTGGTTTCCGCATCCTCTTCATTTCCAATACACACATCCACATACTGACAAAGTTCCGTCATTACCTTTTGAGCTTTCTCCTTGCTCCAAAGTTTTTTACGGTAGTTAAGGTCGATACTTGTAGTAATCCCTTTTGCTTTAGCGGCTTTTAAAGCATCTAACGTAAGTGCAGCCGCCTGATCGCTTAATGCCGGAGTAATACCGGTTGTGTGAAACCAATCGGCTCCTTCAAAAATAGCATCCCAGTCAAATTCAGAAGCATTAACCTCAGAGATCGAAGCATCTGCACGGTCATATATAACCTGAGAGGCTCTTGCAGAAGCACCTGTTTCCAGGAAATAGATTCCTAATCTTTTTCCGCCTCTTGCTACAAATTGAGTATCTACACCGTAGCGACGTAAATGATTTATAGCAGCTTGTCCGATAGCATTATCAGGAACTTTAGAAACGAAAACTCCGTTACAGCCATAATTGGTAACAGCTACGGCAACGTTTGCTTCGCCACCACCATAAGTTACATCAAAGCTATCGCTCTGTACAAAACGCTCGAATCCCGGAGTTGACAAACGCAACATAATTTCTCCGAGGGTTACTACTTTTTTAGACATAGTGTATTTATAATTTTAAAGAGGATTGAAATTTTGATTTATGAAAGGCCAAAAATACACTTATTTAGAAGAGAGCAAGTATGTTTGTTACAATAAATTGCGATATTTCACCTCTAGAGTTTTCGAATAACATAAAATTTACAGCTCAAAATTCCGTCTTCTTCTTTTTAACGTATAATTTCTAATTTAGCCCTCTTACATAACCTTAAATATAATAACAGATTTTCTCGACATGGATAAAAAAGCAGAACTTTTAAAATTAGTGCCCGAACAAGGCATTCTTCCACTCTATTTTCATAAAGACACCCAGGTAAGTATTGAACTGTTAAAGGCTCTTTATAAAGCAGGTATTAAAACTGTTGAGTACACTAACCGCGGTGAAGCTGCTTTGAATAATTTCAGAGAGATGAAGAAAGTGTGCGAAACCGAATTAAAAGGAATGTATCTGGGTGTAGGCACTATTAAGAACGCTGAATCTGCTCAGGCTTTTATTGATGCAGGTGCAGATTACATTATTAGTCCGGGATTAGTTGAAGATGCTGCCGAGGTTGCTGATAAGAACAATTTGCTTTGGGTTCCAGGATGTATGACTCCTACAGAAATCATCAGAGCAGAAAAACTGGGAGCCAAATTTGTAAAACTATTCCCGGGAAATATCTTAGGTCCATCTTTCCTTTCAGGAATTAAAGCCCTATTTCCTGATCTTTTATTTATGCCTACCGGGGGAGTAGACACTACTAAAGAAAATATCTCTGGCTGGTTCAAAGCAGGTGTTTGTGCGGTAGGGATGGGAAGCAACCTGGTGACTAAAGACATTATGGAAAATCGTGAATACGATTTACTGACTGAAAATACTATTAAAGTATTGGAAACAGTAAACTCCTGCAGATAACCTTTTAACAAAAAAACAAATGACCCAGGAAAAACTCGGTAAATACAGGTGGACGATATGTGGCCTGATATTTTTTGCTACTACGGTTAATTATCTTGATAGAGCCGTAATCAGTTTATTAAAGCCTTATCTGGCTGCTGCATTCCATTGGGATGCCGTGCAAGAAGCAGCTAACTACACTGATATTGAGATTGCCTTTAAAGTAGCATATGCCTTTGGGTTATTATTCGCTGGTAAGGTTATCGATATCCTTGGAACAAAAATAGGTTATGCTTTAGCCACCGCATTATGGAGTGTCGCAGCTGTATGCCATGCCTTTGCTACCGGAACAGCAGGTTTCGCCATCGCCAGAGTATTCCTGGGTATTACCGAAGCAGGGAATTTTCCTGCAGCTGTCAAAGCTACGGCAGAATGGTTTCCAAAAAAAGAACGTGCACTTGCTACAGGGATCTTCAATTCTGGTTCAAACATCGGTGCTATTATTGCTCCTTTAACAGTTCCTTTCATTGCAGAGAAATGGGGCTGGCAATGGGCATTAATCATAACTGGAATGGTCGGATTCATCTGGCTCATATTGTGGTTTATCTTTTACGAAGTACCTGCAAAACAAAAACGTCTTTCTGAAGAAGAATTTAATTACATCCATAGCGATAAAGACACGCTTGTTGAAGGCGCTAGCGACGAATCGAATACAGCAAAAGTATCATGGGGTAAATTATTAACCTTTAAACAAACATGGGCATTTGCAATTGGTAAGTTTCTTACCGATCCGATCTGGTGGTTTTATCTATTTTGGTTGCCCGATTTTCTTAAAAAACAATACGGGTTAAGCAACACGGAATTGGCTTTACCAACTGCTGTAGTTTACATCATATCTAGTATTGGCAGCGTTGGCGGAGGTTATTTGCCAATGAGGTTTATTAATAACGGAATGCCTGTATTTAAGGCTAGAAAGACATCCATGCTTATTTATGCTTTCTTAGTCCTTCCAATTGTATTTGCGCAGGTTTTAGGAGAAATCGATATGTGGCTCGCAGTTG
Organism: Sphingobacteriaceae bacterium; assembly: GCA_031382725.1. Lineage (GTDB taxonomy): Bacteria > Bacteroidota > Bacteroidia > Sphingobacteriales > Sphingobacteriaceae > Paradesertivirga. Next base: position 4,988 of record JANMZB010000795.1, read on the forward strand.
GAGTTATCGGCTTGGCAGCAGCAGCACACCAGGCCTGGAGCGCAAATATTTTCACAACCGTTTCAGACATGTTCCCAAAAAAGACAACGGGCTCTGTAACCGGTATTGGTGGAATGTTTGGCGGCTTGGGAGGTATTTTATTATCGGCCCTCGTTCAAAAGAGAATGTTTGTACATTATGCAGAAATCGGCCAAATCGAAACTGGTTACTATATTATGTTCTTTATTTGCGGGGCGGCCTATTTACTTGCATGGTTTATTATGCATCTTTTAGTTCCAAAAATGAAGCCTATAAATGTAGATCAGGCGTAAGATTGGCTTAAGGTTGATCAAACGGAATACTCTATTGAACTGCAACCAAGATAAGATTTAACGTAATTTTTTACTTATAACTAGAATGCCCCAAGTCAAATCGGGGCATTCTCCGTTTTAGGTATTAATGTATTTGAAATTTAACAATGAGCATGCCATTGAAGTATGATCCTAAAAAAAGCTAACAACTTAGCGGAATTAGGGTATTATCCGATAATGAAACCGTATTTATACTTCATAGGATTTTTTAAAATCGCTGTCTCACAGCTACTGTAGCCTGCATTCCCTCGGCTGAGAAACCAGCAACTGCCCTAACTAATAAACGGTTAAAAGGAGCGATATAAATCCCTCCCCCATATCCATGATGAATAGTATTCGAATCCTCGTTCTTGATCCATACTCTTCCTGCATCATAAAAGCCTAAAAGTCCAAGACTCCCGGGTAATGTACGGTGAAATACATTTGGTAACGAAATTCTTGTTTCCAAGTTGTTATAAGCCAGATAATCTCCGGCAAAGCGGAATTTACGATAGCCCAACAGGTTATCCTGGCTTCCTAAAAAAGCACTCTGATAAAAGGCTGTTTCACCGAAAGTAAAACCGGCACCACTCCGGTTAGCAAGCACAATCTTCCCTTTTGAATCAAGCGATTTGTAAAAAGAAAATTGAGGAAATATCTGAGCATAAGTTCCAGCATATTTATTCACACCTTCATAACCCTGCATTAATACATTAAAGTAAATGCCCTTTGCAGGAAGTTTGCTATCGTTTCGTGTATCCCAGCTTAAGTTAAACACAAGTCCGGCATGAGTTTTATCTTGAGTTAAAGTTGGATCGGAAGAAGATATGGCTGGTGAATTGATGTATCGCCCGGAATTATCATTTGCATTAAAGGAAAAATGCTGAACAGACGGCCCGATCGTCATATTAAGATGATCTTTCAGTTTTATAATTAAAAAAGGATCAAATTGATAGTAGGAGTAATTGACGCGGTAAAAAATTCTAAAATCCCCTGTCTGATCAAAGAAAGTGTTGTTACCTCTGCCAAAATAATTTAAAATATTTCCCTTTACATCCGCAAGAGCGGCAACAGTTAAATCTGTATTCTTGAGAACTGATTTCCACTCGCCTTTATATTGAAATATAATAGCTTTTGTACCTAAGCTCTTAACTGCCGAAAACTTTTGCAGACTTGCATAAGGATCTTTTCGGAAGCCTGCTTTTTTATTTTTGTATGCCAATCCCAGGAAAAGACCGTCGATAGCACGCAGATTGCCGGTTGGAGAAAATCCTGATTTATCCGAATACTTATCCGTGAAGGATTTCTTTACATTGAGCGTGTCGTTAGAGAGGTGTTTATTGAATCGTTTATTTGTATCTATAAAAACGTCGTTATCACGATTTTCATAAACATCTACTTTTGACTTAGAAGCCGCAACCTGATAATTCTTTTTCCCTTCACCTCCAACTATACGTAATTTTATGGCACTCAAAGGAGCATTAATTTGAATTACATCATCACCCTTACCCGCAAAGAGTCTTATTTCTTTTGTAATAGCAAACTCAAAAACGTTTTGAAATAAAACGCTGTTGGCATTATTTGCGGAATGTAGCTTTTTGATCTGAAGGCTTAAGTTGCTGTTATCTGTTTCAATAAACTGAATTAATTCGGCACTGTCTGATGTTCTAATATCAACAGTAGAGTATAAAAAGCGATAGTACTTATCCATCGCCGTAGCCAAGTTATCCCGGCGACTTTTAAGAGTCTGAAATATTTTATCCTTTCTCAGCATCAGAGCTGATGCAGGCAATTTATTAACTGCCTGTATCAAGATTTCATCCGGCAAAGCCGATACAAATTGGCGTGTAGCTTCCATCCATTCCTCGTAAGTGTATTGGTTAAGAAACTGCTGATTAAGTTTCCTTCCATTGATGTAAAATGCGTTTACGTTTTTGATTTCAGGATTAAATCCTTCAAGGAAAGATAAAAGACTTGTGCCTGATGCTTTTTTAGGCAATGTACCTTCATTAACATAAAGCACCTGATCCCGATCTCTTGGAACTACCAGGTAATTTTTTGACTCTCCATTGCGAACAGGCACCCAACGCCACTGGTCTTCATGTCTGCCCCAATCGGCAATCAACAGATCTAAAAGTCTGGCTCTAAAGAACATGTGGGTATCTACCGTGTTATTACTATTTGAATCGAGATTACTAAGCATCTCAAAAGTATTTTCTGAAGTGCCATACGGTTCACGCCTTTCTAAAAGACAAACCATACCTGCAAAATCTTTCTCAAATTCTTCAAGAGCCTTATCATCCGCAACATATCCTATTATAGGATCGCTATGCGGAACTTTTACTGCTTCTGCTAACACAGGCACTATTAAAGCCGAAAAAGGGTGTTGCGCAGAAAAATTATCAGCCACCCATTCTTCATACATAGAACCATGGATTATTTTAGGAGCTAAGCCTTCTGCAAACTTTTCAACAGTACGTAAAACCCATTCGCTGCCGGCAGTATCAAGTAGTCGTAATGAGCGAGATTGATTGCCGCCACCAAGCTTCACAGGTTTCATTCCACCATTGGCTTTAGAAATTCTTATTACCGGAAGTTTAGTAGGAGCTGCCCACTCCTGCCTGTAATTTTCTCCAAACAGCTTTTTATGTTTGGGTGATACATTATTATAAGCAGGATGAATGGCTACAACGATGCTATCATCATTAAAATGATTTTGGGCAGTAGCTTTTATAGAGAAAATAAACAGTAAAAAGGTGAGCGATCTTATCATAAATAGAGAGCCATGAACACATTTAACGCCTTAAGCTTGTGAGTGTTTAAGCATTAAAATGCGTGTTTTGAGGTAAGGGGCTTTAAACAATTGATAAATAATGTGGTTTATCATTGATTATAAATCCTTGACGAAATTACAATTATTATAGTTAGGTATTGGAGTATAAAACTGATGTTTATCTAATCCTTATTTATCATTAAAAACCTGTCAGATTGATGAGTCCTAATAGAAAACGCATTCTCTTGTATGTACTTGGAGTTTTACTAGCAGGGTTTATTTTTTTAACTACACTAGTATTTCTATTCCCAAATTCCGGTTTTGACCAGAATTTCTCAGCAGAAGTTCAGGAACATCAAATGCCTGCATTAGATCTTATCATGAAGGGAATTAGCTATGTAGGCGTTTTTCCGTATTCGATGGTAATGGTATTGATAACAGGATTTATATTTCTAATCTTCAATTATAAAAAAGAAGCTTTATATATCTGTTTTACACTAGTTTCCGGACTGGTTAGCGCAACTTTAAAAATTCTAATCAACAGACCGAGGCCAACTGAAAATGTTGTGAAAATTATCGAAAAAGCAAAAAACCAAAGCTTTCCAAGCGGCCATGTACTTTTCTATGTATTATTTTTTGGATTTTTAGCAGTACTCATGTATTACCTTAAAAGCATTCCTAAACCTTTACGATTAGTCATTGGTAGTATCTCTTTATTTATGGTATTTACGGTACCCTTTTCACGGGTATATCTCGGTGCCCACTGGTTTACAGATGTTTTAGATGGTTTCCTTTTGGGGATTCTTTGCTTACTAATTTTAAGTTTTATGTATTTACGAAAACTCAATTAGTATGTGGTGGATATACGCGCTTCTATCAGCCCTCTTTGCCGCGCTAACAGCAATATTTGCAAAAATTGGAATCAGAGGTGTTGATTCGGATCTCGCAACAGCGATAAGAACTGTGATTATATTATTTATAGCGTGGGTTATGGTTTACTTTAAAGGAGCGCATTCGGGCTTAAGTACGCTTTCCAGAACAAATCTCTTGTTCATACTTCTTTCCGGTGCCGCAACAGGCTTATCATGGATTTTTTACTTCCGGGCATTACAGTTGGGGCCGGTATCAAGAGTGGCCGCCGTAGATAAGCTTAGCGTAGCCTTAGCCATTATATTAGCGGTTCTATTTCTTGGCGAGCAACTCACTTTAAAAACAGCCTTGGCCGCAGCCTTGATTATTGCAGGCACTATTGTCATGATTTACTGATCAAACGCTCTCAGATCCCTTTTTCAAACTTTTACAACCACTGTTCAATAAGGGATGTGGATAATTGTGCTGAATTAGATATAACTATTTCACTACAGCCTCCGTAATAAGAACACGCTCTCCCAATAAACCCGCTTAAAAGTATACCAGACAGCTCTGTAAAGACATATGGAATCAAAAATCTTATCCTCCACAGGTTTCCTGCATGAATTTAGTGTTGAAGAACTTTATGTTTTAACCACCCATTGGCTTACCGACATCACCTTCTTTGAACAGGAAATAACTTATTTTCAATCGCTTATTACCAGATATTTTTTGCCTCATGTTGAGGAAGAAAATATATTGCTTATCTCCAGCATATCAGATCATTTCAAATCGCTGGAAAGCAGAAAAGAACAAATTAAAGCAAGTATTATTGAGCATCAGAAACAACTAGGAAAGTTACTGGATAAAGCTCATATTGATAATGAACCCCAATTAAATGCACTTCATAGCAATTTGGAGGGTAAGCTTTTTGAGTTTATCAAAACTCTTCGTCAAGTTAAGCTTGAGTTTTTTAATGCAACAAAATTTTCAGGCAAAATAAAACGCCCTGGCTTTTCACCTGATTTTTGACGGAAATTATTAACCATCTAAGTATTGATTATCATAAATGTACCAACCGAAGGTAAATCGTGCTATGCCTTAGCGTAGAATTTCCAGTTTACGGAAAGATCTTATTTAAATAACATTTACTTAATTTAAACTTCAGTTATTTCTTAAACAATCTACATAATGGAACAAATTATGTAAATTGTATTTGTAACTTCTTTATTATTTAGCTCTGTTTGTTGTATTAAATGAAACTATGCGATTTAAAGCCTCGTAAGTAAAATTGAAACACCACCAATTATTATACGTACACCCTTTTGATGAGAAAAAGAAGAACTAGCGCACCGCGTCCTTTCTCCGGTGTTCAGTTTGCATGCGGATTTTTCGTTATTTTAATAACTATTGCGGTGCTTGGAGGTTGGTGGTTTGAGCCTTCGTTTATGGCAGGCTCAATGGCAAACTATATTGGAACTAATCCCGTTTCAGCGGTCCTATTCTGTTTATTTGGCATCTGGCTTATCATAAATGCTAAAGGCAGTCAATCTCAAATTTCTTTTTTCACCATTTGTATATTCTTAATAAGCCTACTAATAGTTTTATCCAAATTAACAGATCTTTTTTTTCGTATAGGATTTAACGCCGACACATTATTATTCTCAGATGTAGTTGATACTCACTTAATGGCAACAAGTGTAGTAATAAGTTTTTTATTATTATCTGTTGCAATTTTGCTATCATTAATTACCATCAAATTTAAAGAATATGTTTTCCAGGCATTAGTAGTAGTAGCACTGGGAATTAGCTCTGTGTATTTGTGTGCCAGTCTTTTTAGTTATGGATCACTGCATTTTCAGTTTCCAAGTCCGATGTCAATCACCACCAGTTTTTGTTTTCTTTTACTGTGTACGGGAATGTTGAATGTTTATAAAAATAAAGGCTACATGCGCCCACTAATGTCAAATAAATTGGGTGGCGTTTTAGGAAGAAAAATTGTTCCGCTATTAATTATTACACAAATATTTGTTGGTGGATTGCGCGTTTGGGGGCAGGATTTGAAGTTGTATAATACCGAACTTGGAGTTTCCCTTCACGTAGTGATCACCACAATAGTAACTTTTCTTTTAGCCTACTATTTCTCCGACATTTTAAATAAGATTGATGCGTCCCGTAAAAGTTATGAAGGCGAATTAGAGAAGAAGAGTAAACAATTGCTGGAATCTGAATTACTTCTTGCGCGTACTGCTTATATTACCAAAGTAGGCGGGTGGGAAATAACGCTCCCCGAAAACAAAGTATCATACACGAAAGAGCTCTACCGGATACGTGAGATGGACGAAAATACAGAAGTCGATTTTCGTGATTCCATGAATGCTTATACGCCCGAATCCGCTAAAGAGATGTTAAAGTATTACCATCAGGCTATTAAAGATGGAAAACCTTATTCTTTAGAAGCGAAATTAATTACCGCTAAGAACCGCGAGATCTGGGTGAAAGTTATAGGTCATCCAGTGTATAATGAATGGGGGAATATTACAGGCATTCGGGGCACTTTGCAGGATATCGACGAAAGCAAAAAGAAAGAGATTTTGCTCCAGCAAACATTGGATATTATACACGACCAGAACAACCGGTTAAAGAATTTCACTCACATTGTATCTCATAATCTGCGTAACCATGCGGCCAATATTAAGAGCTCCCTTAATTTATATGCGAATGAGGAATCGGAAGGGGAAAAGGATTTGATCTTAAAGGTTACAAACAAAGCGGCCGACTCTTTAAATCATACCATTGCCGATTTAAGCGAAATAGTTGCTGTACAATCAGCTTCTAAACAACTAAAAACCGATTTACATTTCACTACCGTTTTCAAAACAGCAAAAGAGGTTTTGATGAACCAAATTATTGAGTCTAACGCTCGTGTTACTACTGATTTTTCCGCTTGTAATATAATAAGTTATGTGCCGGCATATCTTGAAAGCATCTTTCATAATTTATTGAGTAATGCTTTAAAATACCGCAGGCCTGACGTTTATCCTGAAATTAAGATTGTATCAGGTATTGAAAACGATCGGATTACACTTACTTTTTCAGACAATGGTTTAGGAATCGATCTCGATAAATACAGAGAAAAACTATTTGGAATGTATAAAACCTTTCACAGACATCCTGAGGCTACCGGCGTTGGATTATATCTCACTAAGAATCAGGTGGAGTCTTTAGGTGGAAATATTCTTGTAGAGAGCGAGGTGAATGTTGGTACTACATTCAAAATAATTTTTTAGTATCGAACTATATCGTAAGCATAAAGCTCGTCCCCACTCCCTCTATTGTTTCCACCTGAATATTTCCCTTATGCAACATCATTATCTGCTTGCATAAATTCAATCCGATACCAGATCCTGTTTTTTTGGTACTGAAAAATGGAATAAAAATTTTATCCAAAAGCTCCTGCGGTATTCCCTGCCCATTATCGGTTACTTTTATAATGCATTTCCGGTTAGCATCATATTCGGCCGACAAAGAAATTTTTGGGTTAACTCTACCTTTCACCGCATCAATAGCATTCACCAATAGATTAATCAACACTTGCTCAAGCAGGCTCGAATCAACTTCGATCTGTATTGATGGATCTTTCAGAATAATTTCAAGGTCGATATTTCGGGCGGTCAAACCCGGAGCCATTAAATTACTTTGACTTTCGAATAAATCCCTTACCAGGATTTTCTCTAGGTTTAGTGTGGTAATTTTGCTGAGATTACGGTAAGTATCAGCAAATTTTAGCAACGCTTCGCTGCGCTTTCTAATGGTTTCCAGCCCAACTTCCAAATCTTCCCGGTAGGATGGCTGAGCTTCTTTTTTTGTGATTGACTGTTCTACAAGGTTATTAAGTGTACTTGCCAGTGACGAAATTGGTGCGATTGAATTCATGATCTCATGCGTCATAACGCGTAGTAATCGCGACCATGCATCAGCTTCTGTTTCTTCCAAAGCCTCGCTAATGTTTTGGAAAGTAACCAGTTTGTATTGTTGATGATTGGTTTGAAAAGCGGTTGCGTTCATCAATAATTTAACCTGACTTTTTGATAGTAAAAGCGTTATTAATTTACTTTCCCCAAAAGGGATATTGGAGATTTCGTCGAATAAAAGCTTGTTTCTTTTTTCAAGCGCCGAGATATTTTTAAGATGAGGCAGATTGAGCATTTTTTTCAGGGAATCATTCATCCAAACTACATCGCCCTGCGAAAGATTAAAAGAAATAATGCCGGTATCAACTATTTCTAAAATTTGCTGAAGGTATTGATATTGAGTTTCCTTTTCTTTTGAAGCTTGCCTGAAAGAATCGGTGAGCTGATTAAATGCAAGGTGCAAGGGCTGGAGTTCTAAGGGTGCTTCCTTAACACCAAATCGCCTCGAGAAATCACGGAAGTGTATCGCCTCAGTAAATTGTTCGAGTTCCTCATACACCTTGCGCTGATAATGGAAAATATCATACAATTGGTAAATGATGAATGGACTTAAAATGATGGAAAGGGTGATATAGCCATACAATATTAACCACATAAGCAATCCAAAACTTATTGGGATCAGGATAATCCGGAACAATATTTTTTGCTCGTATGGCTTAAACATACTCTTTGTTCCGATTAGATATCATATTTATTTAACCGCCGATATAGCGCGGTGCGTGTGAGCCCCAGCTCCTTAGCCGCTTTTGTTATGTTGCCCTGATTTTTATCAATCACTTTTAGAATGGTGCTTTTTTCCAAATCACTCAAATTAGTCTCCTGGTTTTCGGAAACATTTACCGCCTGTTCAATTGGAGAAAACAAAAGGTCTTTTGCTTGCAAAACAGAATCATCAGCCATGATGACTGCACGTTCAATTACATACTGCAACTCGCGAACATTCCCTGGAAAAGTATAATTTAATAATTTGTTGATGGCAGTTCGATGAAGCTCAAACGCAGGCTTCATATACTTTTGAGCGTAAACTTTGCAAAAGTGTTCGGCGAGGAGAAGAATGTCATCGCCACGATTTCTAAGAGGAGGCACAACAATCTCCACGGTATTGATCCGGTAAATTAAATCCTTCCGAAAACGTCCCTCATTTGCCAGTTCAAACATAGGCACATTAGTTGCGCAGATTAAGCGAATATCAATATCCACAGCTTGGTTTGCCCCTAAGCGTGTAACCTGTCGGTTTTGAAGTACCGTCAATAGTTTTGCCTGCTGTTGCAGGGAGATATTTCCGATTTCATCTAGAAATAAAGTCCCTCCGGCTGCGGCTTCGAACCTACCCATGCGGTCTTCGCGCGCATCGGTAAACGCACCTTTTTTATGTCCAAAAAGTTCGCTTTCAAATAAAGTTTCAGATAGCGCACCAACGTCAACTTTCATATAGGGCTTGTTTGCCCGTAACGATTGCTGATGTATTGCTTTCGCGATTAAATCTTTGCCTGTCCCGTTCTCTCCCAAAATCAGGATATTGGCATCGGTAGGGGCAATTTTCTCAATCTTATAAAAGATTTCCTGCATCTGCTCCGAACAACCTAACAACTCGTTCCCTATCACAGAAGTGCCTGTTTTTTGAGCAGTAGCTTTAGGGCTGCCGGGCTTTTTATTCAGCGCTTCCTTAATGGTTTCGACCAAAACATCGTTGTGCCAGGGCTTAACCATAAAATCCACCGCTCCCTCTTTTAAGGCACGTACCGCTAAATCGATATCACCATAAGCGGTAATCATAATGACGCATGCATCAGACTTTAACTCTTTAATTTTATTGAGCCAATACAAACCCTCATTTCCGCTATTTACAGCGCTTTTAAAATTCATATCCAGCAAAATCAAATCAAACGACTGCTTTGATAAATGCATCCGAATGTTTTCAGGATTTTTCTCTGCTACAATCTCTTTCACCTGCGGTTTTAATAACAAGCGTATGGCTGTTAAAACATCAGGGTCATCATCCACTACTAAAATTGCGGCATTGCTAAGATTCATGTGGGAGATTTGAGATATGAGACATTAGATATGAGACATTGGTTGAGATGTGAGACAGGTCTGGAATATGTGCTAAAATCATGATGGTTTACTTGTTAAAACTATTAAGTTTTAAAATAAGAATCATACCAGTTATATAAAAGTATGATTTTAAAGGCACTATGATTTACAGCAGGTTAAACGTGTATCGTATTCGAACAGTTGCTGTATTGCTTGCGCACGTTTAACCCTAGCTGATCATCCTGCAAAAGACTGATAATTAGCTTATTAATTACTTGGCACAAATTTGATACTCTTTCGAGAAACAACGTCAATTTATTTTGGACAGAATCATTAAAAAGAAAAAGTGGAGCACCAAACGCATCCTCACCATTGCGGGAATCGTCGGTGTAGTTGCATTATGCGGGGCCAGTTATTTTATGGCAAGCGGGAAATCCCGGTTAAATGTGGATGTAGAGAAAATCATCATCAGTACGGTTTCGAAGAACTCTTTCCAGGAATTTATCCCGGTAAACGGAATAGTAATGCCGTTAACAACTATTTATCTGGATGCGGCTGAAGGTGGCAGAGTAGAAAGGATTTACGTAGAAGATGGGGCATTTTTGAAAAAAGGTCAGCCCATACTTGAACTCGCCAACACCGACCTTGAGCTAAGCCTTGCTAATCAGGAAACCGCTGTATTCGATGTATTAACGCAAATGCAAAACACGCGTAACAACTCGGATCAAAACACCATCAGGCAGTTAAATCAAATGGCTGAGGTGGAAAATGGCCTGGCCGAAGCGGAACGGATTTACAAACTAAACAAGCATTTATTTTCGCAAAGTGCCATTGGTTCGCAGGAATATAAATCCTCGGAAAACAGTTACAAGTATCAATTGCGCCGAAGAAATCTTACCCGTGAAACCTTGAATAAAGATTCAACGTCTGGTAAGCAGCAAATCAGTCAGATGCAGCAATCATACAGCAGGATGCAGAATGCGCTTTCGCTGATGCGGAGAAAGGTGGGCGATTTGATTGTAAGAGCGCCGGTTGATGGTCAGTTAACCTCGATGGATGCAGAAATTGGGCAATCAAAAAACAAAGGAGAACGGCTTGGGCAATTGGATGTGGTAAGCGGCTATAAGGTGCGTGCAGATATTGATGAGCACTATATTTCCAGGATTTTTACTGGTCTTACAGGTGAGTTTGATTTGGCTGATAAAAGCTATAAATTGAGAGTAAAAAAAATATTTACTCAGGTTACAAACGGCCGCTTCCAGGTAGATTTAGAATTAGTGGGCGCCGTACCTTCCGGAATACGAAAGGGACAAAGCTTGCAGATTCGACTTGCCTTAAGCGATGAAACACAGGCTTTACTCCTGTCAAAAGGTGGCTTTTATCAGCAAACGGGTGGCAATTGGATTTATAAGCTTAACGAAGCAGGAACGGTTGCGTACAAAGTTGACATACAGTTGGGCCGTCAAAACCCTGATTATTATGAAATATTACAAGGGTTGAAGCCGGGAGATAAGGTAGTAACATCGAGTTATGAGAATTATGGAGATATGCAGGAGTTGGTGTTGAAGGGGGAGTGAGCGAGGTAGCGTCATGCTGAGCCCGTCGAAGCATAAAGCGGTTCGTCTCCGTAGGTTGAGATTGCCACGGCTCCTTACGCAGGGCCCACGCTTCAGCCTCGCAATGACGGGTTGATGGGATTGCAGCCCTTCGTTTGAAAAAGCATCTCGCCCGCCGGCGTCATTGCGAGGCATCGGAAGCCAGTGGGACAGGATGCCGTGGCAATCTGCTTCCGAAGACGAGAAACATAAATAAATAAAGCCCCTCTATCAGGGATTAAAGAATAAAAAATGATAAAAATAACCGACCTCGAAAAAGTATACCGCACCGAAGATGTTGAAACGGTAGCATTAAACAAACTGTCGTTCGAAGTTAAACAAGGCGAGTTTGTGGCCATCATGGGGCCTTCCGGATGCGGAAAATCAACCTTACTAAACATCCTCGGGCTACTAGACGACCCGGATGCCGGCAGCTTCCTGTTCAACGAAACTGAGATAGCAAAGTACAACGAACGCAAACGCGCCGAACTCCGCAAAAGAAACATCGGCTTCGTTTTCCAGAGCTTTAATTTGATTGACGAGTTAACTGTTTTCGAAAATGTGGAGCTTCCGCTGATTTATCTCAACATGAAAACTGCCGAACGTAAAGTGAAGGTGGAAGCAGTGCTGGAAAAAATGCAAATCATGCATCGCCGCAATCACTTCCCGCAACAGCTTTCGGGGGGACAACAACAACGCGTTGCAGTCGCCAGAGCTGTGGTAAACAATCCGAAACTAATCTTAGCCGATGAGCCTACGGGTAACCTGGATTCGACTAATGGCAACGAGGTGATGCAGCTTCTTACTGAATTAAACGAGCAGGGAACTACGATAATCATGGTTACGCATAGTGAGCATGATGCGAGGTATAGTCATAGAATCATAAGGCTGCTTGACGGGCAGGTGGTGATGGAAAATTTGATGGTGTAAGGCCTCACCCCGGCCCCCGTCCGTACCGGCACGGGCGGGCTCTCCAAAGGAGAAGGAGTTGAAAACGCAGGCTGGTTGGGATTTAAATCCAACATTAAAGCATAGGGATTGCAAGTCCCGATAAGCGTAGAGTCTAATTATATAAAAGACAAGAATATGTTTCACAACTTTTTAAAAAAGACATTACGAAGCCTTTGGAAAAACAAGGTTTATAGTTTTCTCAATATTTTTGGTTTAGCCATTGGTATAGCCTCTGCCGGATTAATTTTTTTATGGGTTGAAGATGAGGTAAACTTTGATAGCGTACATCAAAAGAAGGACAAAATTTATTATGTATTAACCAATCAAAAATATGAAGCCAGCACCTTTACGCATGGGTCTACGCCTGGTGTTTTAGCACCAGCCATGCAACAGGAGATACCTGGTATAGCAAACACCTGTCGTTCAACGGAAGGAAATACGCAGTTGCTTTTTACTGTCGGTAAAAAACCAATGTATGCATCTGGGCGATATGTTGAACCTTCTCTATTCAGCCTTTTCACGCTTCCTTTTGTACAAGGCAACAAAGAAAGTGCCTTTAAACAGCTTTACTCGCTAGTCATTACAGAAAAAGCAGCAAAGAAGTTCTTTGGTAATGATAGAAATGTTATTGGCAAATCGATAAGGGTTGACAATAAACAGGATTATGTGGTTACCGGTGTTTTAAAAGATATGCCAGCAAATTCCTCGCTGCACTTTGAATGGGTTGCCCCGTTCCAGATATGGTTTCAGCAAAGTCCCTGGGCACATGAGTGGGAAAATCAAAGTATCAGTACGTACGTAGAGTTAAAACCTGGCATTAACCCTGAATCTATAAACAAGCAATTACATGGCTACTTACAAAAACGGGTACCCACTTCAACGGCGCATCCTATTTTGTTTAATATGGGAGACTGGCGCCTGTATTCGGATTTTCAGGACGGAAAACAAACAGGTGGCGGAAGGATAGAAACGGTACGCATGTTTTCCATAATCGCCTGGATTATTTTGCTGATTGCATGCATCAACTTCATGAACCTCGCTACCGCGCGAAGCGAAAAGCGGTCGAGAGAGGTAGGCGTGCGAAAAGTGCTGGGCGAAGGAAAAAAGTCGCTGGTGTTTCGCTTTATGGGCGAGACTATTTTTATGGCCAGCCTTGCCTGCTTGCTTGCGGTAGCTTTGATGACCCTTGTATTACCCTTATTCAATTCATTGGTACAAAAAACGCTTCAACCAGGACTGAGCAATCCTATTCATATTTTAGTCTTGCTGTTTGTAACACTCATCTGTGGCGCAGTAGCGGGAAGTTACCCTTCTTTATACCTGTCATCTTTTAACCCGGTATTGGTTTTAAAAGGCATTAAAGTAAAATCCGGCAGTGCGACATTTGTCAGGAAAGGTCTGGTAGTGTTCCAATTCACCGTTTCTATTATTCTTATCATCAGTACCATCATAATTTATCAGCAAATACAGTATGTAAAAAACCGGCCACTTGGTTTTAAAAGAGACAATCTGTTGCAGATAAATATGCAGGGGGAGATGTCAAAAAACCTTGCTGCCATTAAGCGGGATCTATTAAATACCCCCGCGATAAAAAACGTAGCTGAAAGTGACTATTCTATTATTTATGGAGGTAATAATACTGATGCTTTAACATGGCCGGGTAAACCTGCCGGAACCAGGGTTTTAGTGTCAAATAGAAGCGTGAGCCCGGAGTTTATGACTACTCTGGGGATGAAACTCCTGGAAGGCAGAAACTTTCTTCCCACAGATACGGCAGATATGAACCCTTCCGGTAGGACAATGAATATTGTGATTACTTCTTCGCTCGCTAAAATAATAAGCAAGGGTTCTGCTGTAGGTAAAACTATAGGACCTGCTGATATGCCAGATGCAGCAGCAACTGTAGTAGGAGTTGTAAGCGATTATGTTTACGGCAACATGTACGGAAAGCCGGAACCTGTAGTATTTATGCCCGTTAACTCCAAAAACGCCGCAGTTCTTTATATACGCTTAAACAACGACAGTAATACCGCAAATGCATTGGTGCAAATTGAATCAATAGTAAAAAAGTTCAATCCGGGTTACCCGTTCGAATATCGTTTTGTTGACGACCAGTTTAACCAGATGTTCTTGAATGAACAACTAATCAGCAAGCTCTCAAGGGTGTTTGCAGCACTTGCCATTGTTATTTCGTGCTTAGGATTATTTGGACTCTCTGCGTATGCGGCAGAGCAGCGCAATAAAGAGATCGGCATCAGAAAAGTTTTAGGAGCGTCCGTTCAAAGTATTACCGCATTACTTTCTAAAGATTTTATAAAACTCGTTCTTATAGCAATATTCATAGCCTCTCCTATTGCCTGGTACGGGCTTAATCAATGGCTTCAAGATTTTTCATATCGCATTGATATCTCCTGGCGGATGTTTGTGGCGGCCGGCCTGGGGGCGATTGGCATTGCGTTGTTTACAATAAGTTTTCAGGCGGTAAAGGCAGCGGTGGCTAATCCAATAAAGAGTTTACGAACAGAATAATGCAATAAACAATATATAAACAGCCTTTCTAACCCGATTACAAATCGGGTTACCTTATATACACACTTATGAAAAAAAAAATTTTCCTCTTGACATGTTTATTGGCTCACCTGTCACTCAGTTCTCAAACTAAAAATAACCGTGAAACTGATGATACTTGGATAAACCGACTACTAAGTGAACATCATGTACCATGTGTGGCATGGGGCGAGATAAAAGAGGGTAAGCTTCAACAAATAAAAGTCTACGGCCAAGTAAAATCAGGAAAATTAGCCGCACCTTACAACACACTATTTAATGTCGCTTCATTAACTAAACCAGTATTTGCCATGCTTGTCTTGAAATTGGTTTCAAGTGGCAATTGGAGTCTTGACGAACCTTTGGCAAAATATTGGGTAGATCCAGATATTGCGAATGATTCTCTGAGCAAAAAGTTAACAACACGCCATATTCTCAGTCACCAATCTGGTTTCTCAAACTGGCGGTGGGAAGCTAAGGACAAAAAACTGAGGTTTTATCGTCATCCTGGCAGTGGATTCGGGTACTCAGGTGAGGGATTCGAATATTTGAAAAAGGCTATAGAAATTAAGTTTGACAAGAAACTTGAGAATTTAATGGATTCTATAATTTTCAAACCATTAAAGATGAATGATAGCTACATGGTTTACGATTCGAAAATAGACATATCGAGATTTGCCCATTGGCACGATTCGCTAGGAGTTGAATCTTACAGAACGAGGATAATCAAGGTAGCGCTAGCCGCTGATGACATGATAACAACTATTGAGGACTATAGCAAGTTTGTTGTTGCATGTATGGATGGCTTTGGACTCTCAAAGGAACTCCATAGAGAAATGTTACGCCCACAAGCCAGAATGAATGACCATACAAATATGGGTTTGGGTTGGGCAATCAGCCAAAAGTCGCAGGAAAGAGAACCAATGATTAAGCACGAAGGCAGTGATATAGGAGTGAACACTATCGTACAATGGCGGCCCAATTCCAAAGATGCTGTCATCATCTTTACCAACGGTGATAATGGATGGAGGTTATTCGGAGATTTGATTGGTGCCACATTGAGAGAGGCTGAAGAAAAATAGCAAGCTAGTTTTTAAAAAATGGGGATTGCAAATCGCGACTGGCAACAGTAGCACTAACTTAAAACAATGAACAAAGTCAAATTCTTAATTTCCTCCTTACTGTTTTCTCCAATGGGGATAAGCCGATTCATCAAATACAAGATTAGCCTTTTGCTTTTGGTATCTTCTTCGTCTTTAACCTTCGCCCAAACAGCTAAAGTAACCTATGCATGTACTCCCTGTAATCGTGATTGTGATAAGTTAGTTTTCGATAAACCAGGCATTTGTTCCGAATGCCACATGGAATTAGTCACTAAAACTGTCGATAAAAAGAAAGCCGGAAGAGTTGCCATTTTATTATTTGAAGGCGTACAAATAATAGATTTCACGGCTCCCTACGAAGTATTAGGGCAGGCAGGATATGAAGTGATAACGGTAGCGGCTGATTCATCCATTGAGACAAATATGGGAATGAAAGTTATTCCCGACTATAATTTTAAGAATTCTCCTGAAGCCAGCGTATTTATTATTCCTGGTGGCGATATTTCAGCAACTAGGGAATCTCAGGAAGCGATTCAATGGATAAAACAATACTCAGAGAAATCTGATATAGTAATGTCTGTTTGTAATGGAGCCCTTATACTTGCTAAAACCGGATTGCTGGACAGGCTAACCGCAACTACTTACCATAATGCTATTCCTGAACTTGAAAAGAATTACCCTAAAATTAAGGTTGTCTCCGATCAGCGATTTGTGGATAATGGTAAATTTATCACAACTGCCGGCCTTTCTTCCGGCATGGATGGGGCAATACATATCGTTGAAAAATTAAAAGGAAAGCCCAAAGCACAAACTGTTGCTCTGAATTTAGAATACGATTGGAAACCTAAGGATAATTACGCACGAGCGGCCTTGGCGGACAGACATTTAAACCCAATTTTTCAAGGCAATGATGAACCCAATCCTTCCATTACTTCTGCAAAGCTTTTTAGTACGGAGGGAGGTAAAGACCATTGGCAAACTGAATATGAGTTAACTGCTAGTATAAACGCTGCTGATATTAAAAATGCGGTAGAGAAAATGATGGCGAAAAAGGTGGATTGGAAGAAAAAAAACGACTATCCAACAAAAAGCAGCTGGAGTTTTCTCTCAATAGACAAAGCGAATTGGAATGGATTGCTGGAAGTAAAACCTATTGCGTCAACAGCTGATAAATTCTTGGTAATATTTAAAGTAGATAAAGAAAATTGATATGCTAAAGAAATATATAAACATCACCCGCAGCACCATGAATCGACGAAAAATGTCTTCAATTGTACGATTGCTAATGGTGATTGCTTTTTCAACATCATCCCTAGCCTCATCCGCCCAAGAGATAACCCAACCGCTTTCTGCCTTTAATAAAGTCAAAGTTAGCTCCCACATCAAAGTTGTTCTGATAAAAGGAGAGCAAGAAAATCTCCGTTTAGAATATTCCGGTGTCGCAGCTGAAGAGCTAAATTATACAGTTGAGGGTACCACGTTAAAAATTTACCTAACGGGGGCTGAACTCGTTGACAAGTATGTAACCATCCGCAACAGCGACCAAAATCAAAAAGAATCCTATTACAAAAATGCAAGAGTAACAGCCTTCATTACTTATAAAGAACTCAAATCGCTGGAACTGCGTGGCGGCGAGGGTGCTAGTTGCGAATCGCCCTTAAGAGCCAATACATTCACACTGAAGCTTTACGGTGAAAATGAAGTTAACTTAGCTGATTTACATACCAAAAAGCTAAAAGGAAGCTTTTATGGCGAAAACCGTTTAAAGATTAACTCGGGCAGTGCAGTGCGCCAAAAATTCAACCTCTACGGAGAAAACTACATTCAAACGCAGAATCTGGGTTCTGAGACAATTAATGTAACCTATTTCGGTGCAAGCAAGCTGGCTTTTAAAGCAGATGATAAAATCTTTGTAAAGGGAATTGGTGAATTAGACCTTGCCTATTCGGGAAATACAGGGTTTAAAAAATGGGCAATTGGTTCGGCTATAATCAATGGCCAGACAAATGAGAGAGCTAGCAAAAAGTTAAACACAGTTCATTCAATGGAATTTTAAGATGTATAAAAACCACTTCCAAATCGCCTGGAGAAATCTCCTGAAAAACAAATGGTACTCAGCCCTAAATATTGGGGGCCTGGCTATCGGGATTGCTGTAGTTATGTCCATCGGGCTATGGGTTTATGATGAGTTATCGTTTGATAGGCACATAAAAAATCACGAACGTATTGCGGCAGTTATGCAGCACTCGGAAATTGACGGTGGGATTGAAACCTGGGGCAGCCAGTCTTTTCAGCTTGGAGACGAATTAAGGAATAATCATGGCAGTTATTTCAAGCGGGTGGTCATGTCAACGTTTTCTCAAAGCTCCATTTTATCGTTCGGAGAAAAAGCTTTCTCCAAAAGCGGGAATTTCATGGAAGCCGGCGGCCCTAACCTGTTAGCGCTGACAATGCTTAAAGGTTCGCGCAGTGGCCTTAAAGACCCTAATTCCATCTTTCTTTCCGAATCATCGGCAGCAACGCTTTTTGGGCATAAAAATCCCATCGGAAAAGTCTTAAATATTGATAATAAAATGCCTGTAAAAGTCACAGGTGTTTATCAGGATTTACCTCAAAACTCTTCGTTCTTTGGCCTTGATTTTATCGCACCCCTGGACCTGTATGTAAAATACCAAACTTTCAATCTTGGCTGGGTAAATAATTGGCTGCAAGTCCTTGTAGAGCTTTCCGACAACCAAGATATAAATACCGCGTCTGATGGTATAAAAGATGTAAAACGTAAGCAAATCAAACAATTTAATTCGAAGCTCTTTCTTCATCCCTTATCAGATTGGCATTTGTATTCGAATTTTGAAAATGGTGTCAACACTGGAGGACGAATAGAGTTTGTCTGGCTTTTTGGAATTATTGGTGTGTTTGTTCTGCTACTGGCGAGTATTAACTTTATCAATCTCAGTACGGCTCGTTCGGAAAAGCGAGCTAAAGAAGTTGGTGTTCGTAAAGTGATTGGCTCAGCAAGGCGTCAACTTATGGCGCAGTTTTTCTGCGAATCTTTCCTGGTAGTCTTCCTGGGTTTTTTGATATCCCTCCTTCTGGTACAGTTATCGCTTCCGCTGTTTAATATTATCGCTGGAAAACAGTTATCCATTTTGTGGGCCAATCCTGTATTCTGGTTGGTAAGTATTGGCTTCATTTTTCTCATCACGGTAGTATCCGGAAGTTATCCAGCCTTTTATCTATCCTCCTTCAAACCAGTTAAAGTTTTAAAAGGAACGCTTAAGGCAGGCAGGTTCGCTGCATTGCCTCGCAAAGTGTTGGTGGTTGCGCAATTCACGGTATCCATTACACTCATCATAGCAACCATTGTCGTTTATAAACAAATCCAATTTGCCAAAAACCGGCCCGTAGGCTACAATCTGAATGGGTTGATAACTATCCCGATAAAGACTCCGGAAGTAAGTACTAATTATAATGCGTTTAAGAATGGATTGCTGGCAACTTCTTCTGTGTCTGCGGTGTCGAAATCTGAATGTTCAGTTACTAACATGTGGTGGTCGGACAATGGGTTTGAATGGAAAGGCAAGGACCCGAATTTTCAAGACAATCTCTACCGCGGAGCAATAGACCACGATTTCGGCAAAACAGTTGGATGGAAAATTAAGGAAGGCCGTGATTTCTCCACTAAGTTCCCCACCGATTCTACGGCGATGATACTTAACGAAGCGGCAGTAAAGTATATGGCGCTTGAAAGTCCGGTTGGTGAAAGAATTAAAGGTTATAACGGAATATACTATACCGTTATTGGGGTAGTGAAAGATATGGCTTCACAATCTCTTTACAAGCCTGCTCAGCAAACCATTTTTACCATAGGCAGCCCCTACGGAGGCGATAAATTTGTTCACGTCAGGATAAATCCAAACATGAGCGTAAGCAAAGCGCTGCAAGAAATTGAGACCGTATTTAAAAAACACAATTCCTCCACTCCTTTCGAGTACAGTTTTATTGACACCGAATTTGCAGAAAAGTACGAAGCCGAAGAGCGTGTAGGAAACCTTTCTGGGGTATTTGCGATTCTGGCAGTTTTCATCAGTTGCTTAGGCTTATTCGGACTTGCCTCTTTCGTAGCAGAGCAACGTACAAAAGAAATTGGCATTCGCAAGGTGCTCGGTGCTTCTGTATCTAATCTTTGGCGCATGTTGTCCAGCGATTTTGTTTTATTGGTAGTAATATCGTGCTTCCTTGCTGCACCTATCGCCTATTTCTATCTTAAAGACTGGTTATTAAGTTATGAATATCATACAGAAATATCATGGTGGATTTTTGTGGCAGCGGGTGCCGGGGCGCTTGTGCTTACGCTGCTAACGGTTAGTTTTCAGGCGGTAAAGGCGGCACTGGCGAATCCGATAAAGAGTTTGAGGACGGAGTAGGGCCTCACCCCGGCCCCCGTCCGTACCGGCACGGGCGGGCTCTCCAAAGGAGAGGGAGTTAAGAGTGCCGAATGCTGCCGAGTTTAGATGAAAAGAATTTAGATGAAAGAGTTTAATCCGATGTTGGTGTCCTCTCCAACATCTAATAAAAGTGGTTCAGTATAGTACGCTCACTGTTCGTTTTTGAACAGTTACAATTTTATTCTTCACCTAACTAATTGAGGGTCTGATATTTAGTAAAATGGCACGATTTGTAACCCAGCTAGACATAATACCAGCCATTTATTACACCGATGTTGGTGTCCCACTAACATCCAATAACGTATTACATATAAAATCAATTAAAATGAAAAACCATGCAAAATTCACAAAGACCCTACCCTTCCTATTATTAATTTCAGCCCTTACCATCTTATCCTTTGTGGGTATTCAAGAGCTGTTATCGTACTCTGAAAACATAAAATTAAACGGGATTAAGCACCTCAAAACTGATATCAACTTTAACGGAGGCACTATTGATATAAGCACTCATCAAGAGTCGTTTGCCGAATTAAAATCGCAATATTCGAAGCCAAACTGGAAGGCTGAAATAAAATGGGATTCACTAAATCAGCGCTTAAACATTCATCAGCCGGCAGAAAAAAACACCAGCGTAAAAAATCCAGACAAAAACGATTGGAAGGTTAAAATCCCCAACAATTTGGAAACAGATTATAACATCAATATTGGAGGAGGTGCAGGAAATATCGATTTGAGTAATTCTAAAGTAAGGTATATGGAATTTAACGCTGGTGGCGGAAGTTTTAATCTTAACCTCTCAAATTCAAACTTGTCAACCCTGAAGGCTAATCTTGGCGGAGGAGCACTTGACTTAGACCTTTCGGGAAAACACGATAAAGACATCAAAGCGACAGTCAATTTAGGCGCAGGAAGCCTGAAACTTGTTTTGCCCGGCAGTTCTGGCATTAGAGTTAAAGTGGGGGGACTAGCGATAGTAAGTAAGGGCGGACTAAAGAAACATGGTGGTTATTATGTAAATGGACTTTACGGAAAAGCTTCGAATAGTATAGATGTGGAGCTTACTAATGGTGTTGGCGGAGTTGAATTGGAAGTAAGATAAGAATATGTTGCTGGTCGGGATTTGCAATCTCGACCTATATGATGACAGATTTTTAATCTGTAGGATGCAAATAAATAGTTTAGGATTAACAATCCCTATTTAAAAGCGTCGGGATTGCAAATCCCAACGAGCCACAGTACAATACGAATCGTAAAATAGATATTATGTTCAAAAACTACTTTAAAATAGCCTGGCGAAATCTGTTGAAAAACAGAACTTTCTCCTTCATCAATATTGTGGGACTTGCTGTAGGCATGGCTTTTACAATCATAATCGGATTGTGGATACAATATCAGTTCTCATTTGATGATTTTCAAGAGAATAGAAGCCGAATTGCCCTTTTGGAAAGGCATGGAATGAATAACAGTGAAAAAATAACACGAGTGTCTACCGCACTGCCACTTTATAACGAGTTACAATCTGGCTACCCGGAAGTAAAACGGGTTACCCGCATGTCCTGGTTGAGTGAGCATAGCTTAATAACAGGCGAAAAAAAGTTGAACAAAAAAGGTCTTTACGTCGATCCCGCTTTTTTAAAAATGTTTTCTTTCCCGCTAACCAGCGGAAATATTGAAAAGGCACTTACCCAACCTAACTCGATAGTGCTAACAGCCGGCCTAGCCAAAATATTATTCGGAACAGCAAACCCGGTTGGCCGCATTCTAAAATTTGACAACCAATCTAATTTGATGGTCTCTGCGGTGGTTGATGAACTACCTAAAAATTCTTCAATTAACTTTGACTTTCTGGTGCCCTTCGAGTTTAAGGTACAAAACGAAGATTGGGTTAAACGGTCTCTCACTCAATGGGACAACAACTCTTCACTCACCGTTGTAGAACTCGCCGAAAATGCAAGCATGGCGGCTTTTAATAAAAAGCTCGAACCTCTTTTAAAGGAGAAACAGGATCAGACCGATATCTTATTCCTCCATCCCATGGAGAAATGGAACTTGTATGACGAGTACAAGGACTGGGTAAATACAGGAGGCAAGATTGAGTATGTTCGCCTGTTTGGCATAATCGGTGTTTTTGTTTTACTTATTGCTTGTATTAACTTTATGAATCTGGCTACCGCTAGGTCCGAAAAACGAGCCCGGGAAGTTGGTATCCGTAAAGCTATAGGTTCAAAACGCAAGCAATTAATTATCCAGTTTCTGAGTGAATCTTTGTTCACGTCTATTCTGGCCTTTTTGCTGTCACTAATAATCGTAATACTCGTCTTACCCTTACTCAAAAACCTTGATTTCGAAAATATTTCGTTCAACCTTACTGACATTTCGGTTATAGGTAGCGTATTAGGTGTTTGCATTATCACAGGTTTAATTGCCGGGAGTTATCCCGCATTTTATCTCTCTTCCTTCGTTCCAGTCAAAGTTTTAAAGGGGGTAGTAGCGCAGGGCAAGGGTGCAGTGTCCTTTCGCAAGGTCTTGGTTGTTTTACAGTTCACCATCTCTATTACTTTAATTGTAAGCACCGTGCTTGTTTTCAAGCAAATAGAGCATGCCCGCTCACGGTCAATTGGCTATAATCCTGATAATCTCATATCCGTAAACGGTACAGACGACCTTGCAAAAAATTATCGGGTTTTAAAACAAGAATTATTAAATACCGGAAAATTTGAAGCTATTGCAAAATCTTCAAGCTCGATGACGAACATTAATAACGACTGGGGAGACTTCAACTGGGAAGGAAAAGACCCGAACCTTAATGTAAGTTTAGATG
>JANMZB010000812.1:0-1339 GCA_031382725.1 Sphingobacteriaceae bacterium
TACAAACCTCCCCAAACCAGACACAAGCCCTCGTCCAATCATGGGAATATGGAAGCGCGGGATGGCACAAACGAGATATTACAGCTAGATACGACGAGATGATTAACCTTACTGGCACCCCTGTTTCCCAAGTTACAATCACGATGGCGCGGGTGGCTGCGTTAAGATCGCAACTCTTGGATACAAGGAAATGCGAAGAAATTAATTCTCCTCCAACATGGATTCTGGCGGAACGAACGAACCTAAACCAGTCGAACGCGGACGTGAACGAGATCAGAAACACCCTCAACGAGACAATCAGAAGGAAGAAGGACCTGGTAGACGCTATGCGAGGCACGAACAAGGTCATTAGCAGAATGATGCGAACCGCGGTATTAGAGGCGAGCATCAGGGTTGGGGCAAATGCGATGGGAGCTGGGCCGAGCACCCACAAAATCAGCGAAACCATCCTCCACGTAATGCAACTGTCCGATGGTATACGTCTACGAGATCCCAACATCCTCCCAGATTTCGTCAGAGAGGTCGCTGACCAGATAGGCTCCAAAGTATACGCTATGAAGAAGCCAGAAGAGTTTGTGGACACGCTAACGATCCTTGCGGCTGCAGCAGTTATGCCGGAAAAGGAGGTGATACGCAAGCTGAGCGATAAACGACCGACCAACCGACAAGGACGAAAGTATAAGTACCTGAACTTCGTGGATGAAATCTATTCCACGAGAGGTATGATCCCGGGCGACAAGTTTGACGCAACAACTTTCAACATCAACGGTTGGACGTTCGATCCCGACGAGGCGGAAGACGCAAACGAAGACCAATTGCGCGAGATGCTCAAAAAGGCTAAAGGAGACATGACTTTACTGGACTCCACGCTAAATGTCACCCTTTCACGCAACAGCAAACTTATGAAGGAGGTGGTAGAATTCAGGGCCCAGTTGATGGAGATGAAAGCCGAGCAGGAACGAATAGTGACTCAAGTAAACGCTGAACAAGAAATATGCGAAGAAGGGATTCTCGCTATACGATCGGAAAATTCCGCTTTACGAGAAGCAATACGAATAGAACAGCATAAAACGAAAAGGTATGCTGACGCATACAAGGCAGTACTCGCGGAAAAGCGTACATTATTAGAGCTATTCGGCACAACACTGCCCCCAGACTTCGCACAGTTCTTGAAACACGAGGAGACCCTACGGTTCTTTCAAGACCGGTTAACAAGCATAAGGAAAAGGATCCGGGTTGGAATGATAAAAAGACGGCTAGCGATGCATTGTCAATGGGAAGCGATAACGCCCCCGATGACGGATCGAGAGTACTCCAGGCATGGAAACGGTTCGCTATG
>JANMZB010000508.1:0-5698 GCA_031382725.1 Sphingobacteriaceae bacterium
CCACTTGGACGTGTAACTGGACAGGTTGGACGTGCATGCCAATAAAGTAATTTTTGCCAGTACTGATTGTACAGGTAAGGAAATCATGTTGACTAGTACTGTGTTTCTACAGGTATGGACCACTTGGACGTGTAACTGGACAGGTTGGACGTGCATGCCAATAATATAATTTTTTGCCAGTACTGATTGTACAGGTAAAGAAATCATGTTGATTAGTACTGTATATCTACAGGTTTGGACCACTTGGACGTGCCACTGGACAGGTTGGACGTGCAAGCCAATAATATAATTTTTTGCCAGTATTGATTGTACAGGTACAAGATAATCGTGTTGAATAGTACTGTATATCTACAGGTTTGGACCACTTGGACGTGTCACTAGACAGGTTGGACGTGCATATAATTTTTTCCTGTACTGATTGTACAACTACAATATCCTAGTCTACTAGTACTGTATTTCTACATATATGGACCACTTAGACGTCCTGCAAGACATATTAGACGTGCATACCGACATAAGCATATTTGTTTTTACTCTATAAAAATGAACTACGATAAAAATAAATTTTTTAAAAATACTATGACTATAAAGTAAAGTATTACAACTTGTTTATTAAAATATACAAGCAGTTGTAGTGGTTTTTTTCAATTTTGGTAACTTTAATTGTGTTCTTGTGTTTTGTGCAACCAGTAGGCATTTTGCTTGCGTCGACGCTTTTCTTGTGTGACGTGATCTCGAAACTTCTTCAAACTAAATTCTTGATATTCATTTCGACTCTGCCAGAGCTCTAATGGTCTCATGCTTTCATGCAAACCCTCGTCAATGTCCCGTTTGAGTGAAACTCGAGCTTTAGAAGTATCCCAAAAAGGAAATCCAGCAGAAGTAAGATCAGGTCGACAGTGAACTTCTAGATCCCGCTCCAAGCAAGCATGATCAACTTGCGCACGACCAACATGTTTCCTTATAACTTTCTTGAGACTTCGGAAGTTATTTTGAAACTTTTTAAAATCGTATTCTTTGTATTCTTCATGCATCATGTACACATCTCTTGCTACCATTGAATCGTTGACAATTCCATCAATTATGTCTTTCTTCAGAATCTCCTTAGCTTTGCTTTTAATCCAAAGCGCTGGTGTCATCTTGATGTGGGAGATGATTTTATTACTTTTCTTATACTGACTTAAATTTTAATGAGGTAGCCGTGAACACAGCTTCCGTTAGCCTGGGAAAAAACCGCCACGAAGGCTGTTTTTTTCCGTTAACGTTTTTTTAGTGCGTTTTGATTTTGCCCAATCACAGCTCACTTTAAAATTTTCTCGTTTTTGCTTGCACCATTTATCACATGGATGATGCAATATTAGAAAGATTGAAAGCAAAATTAAATTGTCTTGATAGATCTTTAGTACGTGCTATCCTTCATTCTATTACCTCGACGCAAGGAGAAATAAGCTTTACACATACTTGTAATACCTGTCCTATATTGTTTGGGAGACCAAATTCAGAGCATCGCAAAAGAGTACGATCTCAACGACATCGACTTCTCAAATATAGGGAAGATTATCCTGGTAAATTCGCTCTACTTTGTAAATATTACGATCTTGATATCTCTTTAGTATCACAAACAGATATTGAGGCCAAAGAACCGAGTGAAAGAAGCCCGTCACAACAAAATCATTGCATGTATGAATCTACACCGAGGAAAGGAAAAGAAAGCATTCATCTTACTAGCCCAGTCATAATGCCTGCTGATTCTCCTTTCTCTCCATCAACAAGTGGTGAGTACATAATTTATTGTTCCAAAGTGGATTTTACGATGTATTTCCTTATAAATTCTGCCTTTTTGCTTAAAGAGCTCGATGACGAGTTCACGCTGGACTTAAAATTCCCAGAGCGCAACAAGAGCGGAATGATGGCTTTTGTGGTATTGGATGTAGTGTCTGGAAATAACGTGGTCAACAATCTAGTCATTGTAAAGCCAGTGTTTGATATTTCGGACACCTCCGGTGGCAACAAAATTTCTGCTTCCCTGCTCCAAGATGGAAGTGGAATTGTCATCAAAGAGTCTAAAATCCCGAGTTTTTTCCTTGACGAGAATTATACTATTTTCTCATCTGAAGATGATACCAATATTTCTAGAGCAATTTATCGCACGCACTTGACGATTGCAACTGCAGTTAAGGCTTCTCAACGTCGATTGATGAAAGATACCGTATGTTTATTTCCTGGAGATAAGAAGTGCTATTTGAGTTTTGAAGATGGGGAAGGTTTAAAACTCAAGAACAACCTTCGAGTTGTAGAGGGAATGAAGATTATTGACCCTACTAATGGAAAAACAATGATTCAACATTACAACTCTTTTATCTATTGGACGCTGGTCATTCAAGGTTCGGAACGGCCTTTAAGTAGCGAAGAAGATTTAAAAACCGATATTATGATGGCCTGCAAACGTATGAACAAACTGAATTTGACAAAATCGAGCCTAATGTAGTAGAACTTCTAACATCCCTTTTTATTTTAATTCTTCATATCGTAGGTCTACATGCTCCAGAAAATATTCTATCAAGTGCATCTGGACATATCGTAGGTCTACATGCTCCAGACAATATTCTATCAAGTGCATCTGGACATATTGTTCCGACAATTGACACTCAAGTAATTAAACAAGAATTATTTGTTCCGCATTCCTTCGACACTCATAAACAAGAAATACTCGTCACAAATTCATTTTCATTTGATTCCGATGAGCAAGAAAGTATCACGGAATTTCAAGACGATGCAGATTTGGAAATGGAAAAAGTAGATAAGACCGATGAGAATTCTTTAACACCTCTCTTAGATTCCCATTTTCCCTGGAACTATGTTGAAAATCAGCACGAGATTGCCTCTTCACATGAGGTCAGCAGCCGGGAAAGTAACAAGAATACAAAATTTGATGTCCTGGATTATCTGACAACCGAGACTAAAAAGAAATATCGTCTTAATACATCAAGTCATGCAATGGACTTGAATAATGATCTATAGATCTAATTAATATAAAATTCATTGAATTTATATATTTATTATTAATTAGTGAAATTATAAGTTTATTACTTTTTACATTACAATTACAGTGTACTCCGTACCACGTTGGTATTTACTCGTGAACATGACTAAACTGTCCTTGCGCATGTCTAAACTGTCCATTTACTAAGGTATTGGTACTACTTGTACCTAGAATTTAATTGTTACGTAGAATGTACGACAAGTCTAGTAGAAAAATAGAATTTGCCACGTCGTGAACATGTCTAAGCTGTCCTTGCGCATGTCTAAACTGTCCATTTACTAAGGTATTGGCGTGATTGTCATTGTACAACATGTCTGATGCAGAAGATCAAAAGATGCCAGCTACTGCTCAGGCAACAGTGTTGGCAGAAGACGGCGAGAGTGAAGAAGACCGAAAAAGGTCACCTTCAGCTTCTGCTGGTGTGGAAAAAGTGTTAGCAGAAGACGACGAGAGAGAAGAAGACCGAAAAATGTCACCATCCGGTTTCACTAACACAGCAGAAGATATTTTTGATCAAGACGACATTAATGCTGCATCGTTGTTATATATGAGCTCACAATCTCTTGCATCCCCGAATAAACCTGTTAAACCGGCAACGAATAAACTTGTTAAACCGGCAACACTTAAGAAAAGAGAATATCGTCAGAGATTAAGAGAGGAGGCAGTAGAAACAAAGTTATGTCTCTCGACAACTTTGACAAGTGTAATTAACGACAACTTTGGTCCGTTTGCTATAAATTTTGATATACATAACTATGTTGCTTGTTCCACGACATCAATGTATTGTCGAAAATATATAGAGTTGAAAAAGGCAGTCGGTAAAGATATAACGATATCTCGGTACTCCAAGACTGTGATTCATGGCGGCAAGAAAGAGCCTTCCCCAAAACCTATCCCAACAAGTATCTGGAGCATTGAGTTTGAATTCAAGTCTCCAGTGGATAAAAATATTAGTATTAATTCTCCATGGTTTGTAGTGAAAAAATCGAATCTGGAAAATGCTGGCCTCGGGTTATTTGCTGACCGAAAATTTCTAAAGAATGAATTAATGGGATTATACATGGGGCAGTTTCTCAGCAAAACAGACGTCAATACAGGTAAGGTATCTCAGTATTCAATCAAATCAGCATCTCTAGATAAGTTCGTGGATGCAAAGCGAGGATTCATTAGCCTCGATTCAACTCCTTATTATGGTATGGGTGTTCATATGATTAACGATCCTCTTTATTGGGATCCTAATTCTTCAGAGGAGCCAACGAGCAAAGAAAAAGTACAAAATGGTAAACTGATCAACAGCTTCTTTAACCCTGAGTTGCTCTTGTATGCAAATCGTGTGATCAATCCAGGTGAAGAGATTTTCTGCAGCTATAACTTATTTGATCCTTCCGAGCCTTCAAGTAAACGAGCACGTCACTTTAGGGTTTGACCTTTGAGTAGATAATAATAATTACATATCTATATATTGAATAATAAACATGAAAACTAATTAGTTCTATGTAAACGTAAACTGCATTACTACAATAGTATTTTATCTTGTATCGAGCTTTGGTATTAAACATCAAACAAGGGACGTCCATTTTCCATATCGTATTGAACAATAACACATATTGCTTCAAATGCAATTTTATGTTTTTCAACTCCGTGGCGAAATCTTTCATCCAGGATCTTGAACTCTTTAATTCGCTTGTTGAAGGTTTCATGTCGTGCCCTGACACGTTCCTTGAAATTCTTGACAAAGTTAGAATCAAGCTCATTTGGAGTGCTGACAATAACCTCGCCTTGATAACCATTGTCCCCGATTAACTGCATTCCATCAGGCATGATACTTTTGAGACCTCCAATCTTACGAAATACAGCAAGATCAGATTGTCCTGCTGGAAAAGGTCCATTGGTCCACACCACTTTACTCTCGAATATGCTTAGTCCAATCTCATACACAACACCAGGCTTGTGGAATTTGTGTGAATACCATTCTGAGCTTGGGGTCACTCGTGGCTCACAAATACGACAATGTGTGCCATCAACAGATCCTAAAAACTGCGTGTCACCAAGTCGACGGCCACCTATGTTCTGTTCACGAGGGAAGATTATCTATACGTAACAATAGTTAGCTTCAATCCAATATCTTAAGTATTATTATTAAGAATCTCTTGTAGTCATTCACATACCTTCTTGCTTTTTAAAGCTTGGAATACCGATAAATATCTCCAGATAGAAGATCGAATTGTCTTACAAGAAAGACGGAAAATTCCTTCCATCCGTGTTTCTATCTGATAGGATTTCAACCAATATAAAGTCATCATAAAATGGATAACGGAAGGCTTTACAATTTGAGAATCTCCTAATTCAGCTCGTTGAATATCAAGCCAGATAATAGAATAAGCTTGTGCACTCGCTCCGTAGCATGCACAGAAGCGTTCTGCATTTGTTGATACCGCGACAGATTCTGGCGTAAATCCAACGAGATACAGGCCAAAGCCTTGGATCTGTTCTGCCGTATATGGCTTAGGCACCATGGTAAATTGTAATTAAATCAATCTACGTAAACATTTGATATTTTCACTAGCCATTATTGCATACTCCTTACTATTGCATACTCCATACTCACGTGGACCAGCCCTACTCGTCCTCGAGGTCTATAAATTGATTTTCTCT
>JANMZB010000876.1:0-2136 GCA_031382725.1 Sphingobacteriaceae bacterium
GAAGGCGGCTTGAAAGATTACTATTTCAAATCGAAATTCACAGCTAATACCTTCTCGGTAGCAGCCGATTTTCACCGATTTGACACTTATCATACGCCAAAAGTTGGAGGAAAACATCTTGCACACGAGTTGGATCTAACAACAAATTACACACTTAACAAATTCACCGTACTTGAACTAGGTTATTCCCACGCATGGGCTACTCAAAATCTGGCTTCTGCTAAGGGACTGACAATAGCTAACCCTGACAAGTCTCCGGATTTCGTTTACCTGATGATTAATATCAGACCCGACTTCTTATTTACTAAGCCAGTTGCCATCAAACAATAATATTTAATAATCAAGCTAATAAAACATACAAACATGAAGAGATTAAATACGAAGATCAAAAGAACGGTAATGCTTATGGCATTAACGGGAATAATACTATCAGCTTTAAGCTTTAATGCTGAAGCCAGAAAAATCAAATTAGGCTTTATTCCTTTAACAGACTGTGCTCCACTTGTTGCTGCTAAAGAATTAGGCTTATTCGCAAAGTACGGTGTAGATGTAGAATTGTCGAAGGAATCATCCTGGGCAAATGTTCGCGATAAAATATTATTAGGTGAATTAGATGGCGCACATTGCCTTTACTCAATGCCACTATCAGTTTATACAGGTATCGGTGGTAAAGCAGGTTCTGAGATGAAAATTGCCATGATGTTAAATAATAATGGACAGGCAATTACTTTATCAAAAGAATTCTGCGGATTACTTGGCTATAAAGAAGTAAATAAAGCTGCAGGAGCTACAAAAAAAGTACAAGGTCGCAAGGAAGTAACTTTTGCAATGACTTTCCCAGGTGGAACCCATGACATCTGGCTACGTTACTGGATGGCTTCAGCTGGTATCAACGCAAAATCTGTTGGTATCATCACCATTCCGCCGCCGCAAATGGTAGCTAACATGCGTGTAGATAACATGGAAGGTTATTGTGTAGGCGAGCCATGGGGTGGTGTAGCCGCTGCTCAAAATGTAGGTTTCACACATATTGCTTCACAAGATCTTTGGAGCGATCATCCGGAAAAAGCACTTGTAGTAAATTCAAAATTCGCAGCTTCTGAAAGAGATGATTTGAAAAAGGTTATGAAAGCTATTATAGAAGCTCAAAAATGGTTAGACAATTTAGGGAATCGTAAAAAAGCTGCCAGCTGGTTAACAAAACCTTATTATGTAAATGCGCCACTTGCAATTATTGAAGCAAGGCTACTGGGTAGCAGCGATTTAGGATGCGATTTAGGTGTTCAAAAATACAAAGGCAATTACATGACTTTCTACAAAAATGGAATAGTTGGAATGCCGAAAAAAGTTTATGCCTATTGGTTCCTGGCTCAATATGTACGCTTTGGTCTTTTAAAATCTGAGCCTAATTATGCAGCTATTGCCGAAAAATTAACTCTTGACGATTTATATGCAGAAGTAGCTAAAGAAATGAATGTACCTGTACAAACAGATATGCAGCCTATCAAAACCAGCTATGATGTTGTGTTTAATCCAAAAGACATTGACACTTATTTAAAAACGACAAAGAAATAAAAAAAACTCGCCCCGGGAAATCCGGGGCTTAAAACAGATAAGATGAAGAAGATACTAACACTAGACACCCTTTACACCATTTTAGCCTTTTTTGGCAGCTTATTAATTTTAGGCGGAATTTGGGAACTTGTAGCAATTGTTACAGAACGCGAAATTCCAGGCCCGGC
Organism: Sphingobacteriaceae bacterium; assembly: GCA_031382725.1. GTDB lineage: Bacteria > Bacteroidota > Bacteroidia > Sphingobacteriales > Sphingobacteriaceae > Paradesertivirga. Next base: position 1,743 of record JANMZB010000876.1, read on the forward strand.
ATCTACCTGGGTTGTAGCTAAAGAATTATTTTCTGAGCCTTTCTACGATAGAGGTCCGAATGATAAAGGCATTGGAAATCAACTTGTCAGTTCTATTTATCGTGTTTTCCTTGGCTTTGGAATTGGAAGTTTAATCGCTATCCCATTGGGGTTAGCAATGGGTTCTTCTAAAGTCATGATGCGTCTGTTTAATCCAATCGTACAAATTCTTCGCCCCGTATCCCCTCTTGCATGGTTTCCGTTAGGATTACTTGCATTTCAGGCAGCAGAAGGTGCAACCGTATTTATTATCGCCATAACCTCACTATGGCCAACCCTTATTAACACTTCTTTTGGAGTAGCTAGTATTCCCGCAGACCACAAAAACGTTGGAAAAGCCTTCGGTTTTTCAACC
>JANMZB010000893.1:0-2181 GCA_031382725.1 Sphingobacteriaceae bacterium
GAAGTGGTTTGTCCGATGAAAAAAAGCTCCTGGCTAAGCAGCGAGAAAGTAGTGAAAAATCCCTATTATGGTTCAGCTATGCTAACTTGTGGGAAAGTGAAAGCAACATTGTAACAAATTATTAACCTTAAAATTAATTACATGAAAACCCTCTTTTTAGGTATAATAACCGCTTCCATAGCTCTTGCTTCATGCAGCTCGGAAGGCAACAAACAACAAGCAGGTGATACCACAGCAAATTCTGAGAATAAGCAAGCAGCCACTAGCACAACTTCGATACAGGGAATACTGGACTCTTATTTTCAGTTGAAAAATGCCTTAACTCAAGATGATGATAAGGCCGCTGGTGAAGCAGGAAATGATGTGGTAAAGGCCTTAAATAGCTTTGATAAAACATCATTAAATGAAACTCAGGCAAAAGAGTATTCCGAAATATTTGAAGATGCTAAAGAACATGCCGAACATATTGGAGCAAATGCCGGAAACATCACGCACCAGCGCGAACATTTTGAAATGTTGAGCAAGGATGTGTATGACCTGGTTAAATCTGATGGGGGAACTCAAAAATTATACCTTGACCATTGCCCGATGTATAATAACAATAAAGGGGCTAACTGGATAAGCGAAACTAAAGAGATAAAAAATCCATACTTAGGAAAAAAGATGCCTGAATGCGGAGTAGTTAAAGAAGAGCTCAATTAGTTTTAATGCAACGTAAGTATAAAATACTGCTGATTTTATTGGCGGTATTTGTTTTTATTCAATTTTTTCAACCCAATCAGAACACGGGCGAAACGGCCTCAGAGAATGATATCACGAAAGTTTATCAGGTACCCGATGCCGTACATGCTGTCCTGAAAAAAGCATGTTACGATTGCCACAGTAATTCGACTAATTACCCCTGGTATACCCACATACAACCGTTCGGATGGTTGATGAATTCACACATAAAAGAAGGTAAATCGGAACTAAATTTTAACGAGTTTGGTTCCTATTCTGCCAGAAGGCAGCGGAGTAAAATTAAGGCCATTTTGGCAAGCATTAAAGATGGAAGTATGCCTTTGACCTCGTATACGCTCATTCATCGGGATGCGAAGCTTAATAACACACAGAAGACACTCATAACAAATTGGCTTAGTCAATTGGAGGAAGCATCTTCTTCAAAACAGTAAATATGAAACCAATATTGATATATATACTTCTTCTCGGCTTCTTCAATGTCGCTTTTGGGCAGATACATGATAGCCATGAGATGGATATGCTCTCGGCTCAGACTCAAACCTACGTTTGCCCGATGCACCCGGAAGTAATTAGTAATAAACCCGGAAAATGCCCGAAATGCGGGATGGCATTAGTCAAAAAGAAAGTAAAAAGTTCTGATGTTTCTAAACCAGTTCTGGCAAAAAGAGCAGCCCCTGCGGTTTCTAAGCCAGCTGCGACAGTTAAACAGCCAGCACCCAAAGCCACGCCGGTAAAAAAATCATCTTCTCAATCAATCGTTTACACCTGCGAAATGCACCCCGAAATTCATTCAGCTAAACCAGGTAACTGCCCTAAATGCGGAATGAAACTCATTAAGGAAAAGCCAAAGGCTGGTTCGGAAGCTGTAAATCATGATGACATGCAAATGCCCATGACGGACGGTATGAGTGAGATGAATATGGAAAGCGGTTCGGGTGTGGATATGAGTGATTATGCGAAAGCTAAAAAAAATCTGGGCCCCGTTAAAACGATAGCAAGTAAAATGCCACCGCGTACTGTTCGATACGATTTGTACATAGCCGATACCACCGTAACTTTTGGCGGCAAACCTAAACGAGCTATTGCGGTAAACGGACAAATCCCTATGCCTACGCTCACTTTCACCGAAGGAGATACCGCTGAAATATATGTACACAATAAATTGAAAGAAGAAACCTCGCTGCATTGGCACGGGCTGTTTTTGCCTAACAAGATGGACGGGGTACCTTTTCTTACACAAATGCCGATTAAACCCGGAGCAACCTATCTCTATAAATTCCCCATAATTCAGCATGGCACACATTGGTATCATAGCCATTCGGGGTTACAGGAGCAAATCGGCATGTATGGTTCTTTTATCATGAACAAAAGAGAGGAATGGGATATACCAACGATTCCGGTAGTGTTAAGTGAATGGCTCGACATGAGACCCAATGAAGC
>JANMZB010000925.1:0-1232 GCA_031382725.1 Sphingobacteriaceae bacterium
ACCTAGTACTATACCTCCTATACGTACTGCGTTCCGGTACCGTAGTATTGTTCATACCGGCTTACCGTATACCGTAGGGGTATCATACTCTGTTCCTGTATCGACCCGGATTCTACTCATTAGAGTGTGTCAGACCTCTGATCTTTAGGATAGGCACTCTGGCTTGCGTTGATATACGCCATGGTGGTGTCTGTAGGACTGGCGCAGTAGAAACGAAAATGCACTATATAGAGGCAAAATGAACAATATAGCGCGCTAAAATGGTGCTATATTCACTACGCTACTCACCAGAAACTGCAGTCTCCGAAGCCAATACGCTACGCACTATCCTTACCTCCAATGAGACACAGTTAGAATAGTCCCAACGTAGGTAGAAAGGTATTTGTAGTGATCGCCTTCGAAGGTCGGATGTGACATAAAAAAATAGGTGGTACTGGAAGCTCTGAAATATCAGAGAATCATGGAGTTGGTTATCAATAATGAATAACGAGGTCTCGGCGGGGTGGGTGGAAGACTCGCTGAAGTAGAATCGCGGTGTTTTACAGTGTGAGTGGCATAAATCGAGGGCTAGTGAAAGTCGTTTTTAGGGGTTGTACGGGATGCAGCGTAGAGTGTGTGCTGCTTCGACTGGGGTAGTTGGTGGAAAGGTAAATAATATGTGAATCCATGATAATCAATGAGTAAATTCCGAGGGGGGAGGGGTGGAGACCCCAAGGGATGGTGGTAGCTGCCATGTCACAGGAAGATCCTCAGTGGGGAGATGGGGAAATATCGGGGAGAGTGGAATGAATAACGTGTTGTACCCTGGGCCTGGCGTCTCACACAAGGTCCCCCAATCTAGTACGCAACGACATACACGGTCCCCGACCATCATAAATGACGTAGCAATCATGTCAACAATCAAATCATTCGACATCCGACATGACCGACCGGCAACTGAATACAAGCGACAGGGGAGTTACACCGACCGCAGAGACGATTGCCCGGTTAGCCGTTTTTAGATTAAAGTTATTGAATGTCGAAAAATGTGACGAAATTAGCACTCCCAAGACATGGATGACGTTGGAACGGCTGAAAGATGCTACGATGAACGCTGCAGCGGATGAGACTATGAAGCGTATGCTCGAGACAGTACAACGAAAACTATACATGCAAAGGCCAACTTACACTCTATTCTCAAGACATTGGCATATTTTATCGAGTCACCGATATTCCAACCAACGAAAGCAAAC
>JANMZB010000935.1:0-13678 GCA_031382725.1 Sphingobacteriaceae bacterium
CCCCTTGTGGTATTCTTACGTAAGGCAATTTCATAATTATGTATCTGATAAGTAGGCCTATTTACTATAAAAATATACATTGTCTCATATCTCAAATCTTTTCTAATGACCCTATACATGTTCTCAAATCTCCTTAAAATGAAAGTTTTATTTTGTTTATTAATCTCAACATTTGGCCTTAGTTCATGCATTGTTCTTTCCGCCAAAAAATACAATACTTTGGTTTCAGAAAGAGATTCTTTAAGCCAAGGCTTTACTAAGGCAAATGCCCGAATCGAAAGTCTTGAAGATGAACTGGCCCGGTTGAAAGGAGATACTTCCCGCATCAATGGGCGCATGTCCGAGCTTCAATCAAAATTGTCTGGCCTGGATGAAAATTACAACTCACTTAAGACGAATAGCTCTTCGGAGATTAAGAAATTAGCGGATGATCTTAAACGCCGCGAAGCACGCCTGAAAGAAGTTGAAGAAATATTAAATAAACGTGATGCCGCAACTAAGGCATTAAAAGATAAACTTCAAAAAGCATTATTGGGCTTTCAGCAAAGTGGTTTAGCCGTGGATATTCGAAGCGGTAAAGTATATGTTTCTTTAACAGACAAGCTTTTGTTTTCGAGCGGAAGCATTGTGATTGATGACAAAGGCCGTCAAGCCCTGACAGAACTGGCCAAAGTTTTGAAAACTCAGCCCGAAATTAATATCTCTGTGGAAGGACACACCGACAACCAACGTGTTGTAAACCTTGGGCAGATAAAAGATAACTGGGATTTGAGCGTATTGCGTGCAACATCGGTAGTTCGTTTTTTAACGGAAGAGCAAAAAATAGAATTCAACCGCATAACGGCAACTGGCAAAGGCCAGTATCAGCCGATAGAAAAAGGAAATTCGGCGGAAAATAGAAGTCGGAACCGAAGGATTGAGATAGTGCTTTCGCCGAAGCTGGATGAATTGTATGATTTGATAAAGGAGTAAGGCTACGAAACCTTTTATAATTGAATAGCGGATTGATTTACATATTCGCCGGACTTTATTGTTTAGTAAAAAGGGTTTTATAAGACCAAATTTTAAGAGTAAATCGGATAGCGCCCACCTGTGCTTTAGGGTTTTATTTCAACAGCTACCCTGCTGTCCGCTCGCCGTGCTTTGTAAACAAAATTGCGTTTGGTGTCAAAATAATGAAAACTGCACATTTTTTTTGGGGTGAAAAGTCCCAATGATTACAAAAGGATTTGGCGCAATTAAATGAAACTCTCTTGTTGTTCCTAAAAACAAATGCAAATCCTTAGTCTTTGCGAAATCATCAAAATATTTTTTCTTAACATCTTCACAAGCCATTGCTTCATTGCCTTCGTGTCTTTTCAAACAGTTCCAATATAACTGACCTATCTCCCAATCTTCAATCATCATCGTTCTTTCCATTCCATCATCACTGATGAATTTGTAAGAAAATTTATATGGGAGTTTTTGCACAACCTCGAAAGGGTTGTCAGAGTTTTGGAAAAGATTTAATTGTTGAGCCTTAGCTTTGAGTGTATCAAGTTTTTTCTTGTCCCATTCTCTGTCAACCTTCTCAATCTTAAAATCTAAAATTTCTTTCGGCTTAAAAACAGCAAGTGAGGTATATTTCGTAGTATCTTTTGCTTGAGCAATAAGATCGGTCATGTTGGTATGAACATTTCTAAGGACAATTTCCTTTCTAAGTCTCCAACTATCTTCGGTTCCTAAATGGTCAATGATGTTAAAGGCAGTTTCAATTGATTTTGGTTTATGGCTTTCTAAACGAAAGTCTGAATTGTTCTTTTCAAGGTCAACTTCAATCCAATCATATTTACTGTATTGCTTATCATACTCGAGTTTACGAAATGGAATTGGGTAAACTCTTATCCAACTCCCATCTTCAAGAAAACCTGCGGTACATACAAGTTCATCATATTTGCTTGAAAGAGTAGGGTATGTTTTAACAGCAATCAGAACTTTGGTCAATGCCATAAATTAAATATGTTTTAATTTATATTTCCATTCAGGCAATGTTATAATTGATTCTGCTAAAGGTTTTCTATGGCATTGGCAAATATTAGCCTCAAAGCAAGTTAAAGCAATTCTTTTTTTATCTTTTAATAAGTTCAAGATTTGTTGTTGGTGGCTAGTCGTATTTTTTAAATTTTTCTTTTTGTAAATGTCAAAAAGATTATCGTAATCAGTTTGTGTATTTAATTCCTGTCTTTGTTGGGATTGAATCCCGACCTCAGGTATGTGCAAATACTCGATGTTTAAACTGGCACAAAAAGTTTTCAATTGCGTTTTTGAAAAACCAAACTTCATGCTTAGTGCATTGTTTCTAACATCCACTAAAACTTTCACATCATTTTTAATCAACCGATTTAAATATTCTTCTAAAGAAATTCCTTCATATCCAATTGTGTAAAGAATTGTATCGTTATTGATTGGTTTTGCATTTAAAACCTTAGCATATTGTTCCTTATTTAAAATTTCTTCAGCCTTAACACTATTGATAGCATAATACTGATAGTTCAAATAGGTTAATTTCACCAATGAATTTGTTGACAACCTACCATAAGTATTCTTAATTTCAATTAAGATTTTTTTATCCTTGTCTTTAAGTGTTTTTACATAGTCAATCGCACCGATTTTGGTAAAACTCGTATTATCTTCCGATAATTGGCCATGTCTAACCATTGCTATAAGGTCCGCATTAGCCGAAAATGAAAAACAACCATATTTGTAGGGTACAAAATCATAATCTGGTTTTGACTGCCCGTGTGCAAAAAGGAATAGCAATTTTTGCAAGGATATTTTGGGCAAATGTCCGTCAAATGCTTGCATCAAGGCTAGTATAATTTTACGTCTGTAAAACATATTGCAAAGGTACGAAATACCCACCAAGGGTTGTCTAGGCAAATTTGAGAGTCAATAGGAGCACTGATGAACTTTATAGGGTATTGCAGGCAAGGCGTCAATTAAAAGCCCGTTAGATTACAGCCATTATGGCTAATTATTACCGAAATCAGTTTCAATTCAATATAATCCCTAAAACGTACTCTTAAAATCCCCAAACAAAGGCAACACCTTATCCTTTGGTGATAAGATAACTTCATCAGGTTCTAGTTTCCAATCAATATTCAGTTGAGTATCATCCCATCGTACTCCAATTTCTGATTCTTTATTGTAAAGATTGGTCACCTTATAGGTGAAAATGGTATTGTCTTCCAAAGTGGCAAAACCATGCAGAAATCCAGGCGGAACCCAAAGCATTTTAAAATTTTCTGCACTTAGTTCAAATGTTAAATGTTGTCCATAAGTTGGAGATGATTTTCTAATATCAATCGCAACATCAATTACTTTGCCGCTGATTACTCTTACAAGTTTCCCTTGGGCATACGGATTTGCCTGTCCGTGTAAGCCTCTCAAGGTTCCGCGTTGTGAAAAAGATTGATTGTCTTGTACAAACTCTTCTGCGATACCCGCATCCCGAAAGGTTTGTTTATTAAAACTTTCGTAAAAATATCCGCGGTCGTCTTTCCAGACTTTGGGTTCAATTAAAATTAGGCCAGGTATTGATGTTTCTATAAAGTTCATTAGTTGATAAATTCCATTAGGGTGCTAAAAAAAACAGCTTGATCTTTAAATTTCAATGCATGAGCATCAAAAAGCTGAGAGGCGTAAACGTCTTTAAATTGATTATAATTCTCCAGGGTATCTGCAATAAATTGAAGGCAGTAAGTAACACCTTCATTAGGCGAATCAATTACCCGAAGTATGCGGTTGGATATTAGAAGATTGCTCGATAAAGCATCTGGAACAAAGGTGTGATTTATGAATTTGAGCCAATCGGTTTCTATTTCTTCTTCAATAATAACCGTAATGTTATAAAGGATCATGCTGCGAAGATAGATGCTATCTCGTTTCTATCCAAGATTATCGCCCCTTAAGTTTCTGAATCGTTTGCGGGCTTCGGTAATAAACAAGCTATTTGGAAAATCGGTAATGATCTTTTGATAGTATTCCATCGCCTTAGCGTTATCTTTCAAATCGGTTTCATAGATTCCGGCGAGCATAAATAAAGCATCATCTCCCCATATATCGGTACTATGATTGGAAACTATCAGGTTGAGTTGATCTATGGCTTTATTAGTAAGGTTTTGTTTCTGATAGGTTTTTGCTTTTAGCATCAGGATATCATCCTGCAACGAGTTTTGTGGAAGTAGAATGCCGATGCTGTCAAGCGTTTTAATTGCTTTGTCGAACTGATTTATGAAAACCAAAAAGTCAGCTTTTGAATACTTTCTTAGTGCATTACTATCAGCTTCCGACTCGGTATTCTCGGCAATTAAAAGTCCCAGGTTTAACGCATCGTTCGCAATAAGTTGAGACGTAGAACTTTTTAACACATCAAGCTGAGCCTTTGCCCAAGTAAAATCGCCCTGGTAATAAGATAACTTCGCATTTTTAAATTTGGCATCCTGTCCAATTGGTTCGTTGGCAAACTCTTTCTCGGCCTGCCCGTAAATAAGAGCCGCTTCCCAAACCTCTCCGGTAAGAATGTAAATATCACCTAACTCTAATTTTATTTGTCCGATTATTGTTGAAGGAACCCTGGGGATTTTTAATGCTTCTTCTAAAAGATCTACTGCATTTTTGGGTTTGTTAAGATGAAAAGCTTGCAATGATGCCAGTTGTCGTATTGCAAAAACAGTGTTTGCTGTACGTCCAAATTCTTTAAGGAGGGTTTGATAATCATTCTCCAATTGAATCAAATCCGAGCTGCTAAATTTCCCTGAAATTAATTGCTTATTCTTCGCAAATAAGATCTGCATTTTCGCCTGCACGTAATGCGGACTTGATGAGCCCTTGCTTAATAAGTATTCCAGACCTTCGATGGCTGGCTCATATGCCGAATTAGAAATTAGAACTTCCGTTAATTCATAAACTCTCTCTCCATCTTCTTTAAGTCGTTTATCTAAAGCAATAGTTTGTTTCAACGCTAAATCGAATTCTTTCTGCTGAATGTATTGCCATGCCAGCAGATCTGAGTAAACCGTATTTTGTGGCTCCTTCTGAATTTTTCGAAGCAGTGCACTCCGTAAAGCCAAATAATCTTCCGGTGAATCCAGTACACTGGAAAACGCACTTTTTGCCTGATATATGAGTTGTACATCGGGTGTTTTACTAAGCAGGTGGAGGTATTCCTGAATAAGAAGTGTTTTATTTTTTTGATAGCGATACAGTGCCAGCAAATCAAACGAAAATGCAGTTTCATCATTCAAAAGATCGCGGCCTGCCAGTAAGGTTTTAATTGAAAAGTCGTAAGCTTCGACGCGGTAAAATGTTACCGATAGTTCGCGGATAGCATATTCTTCTTTTGATAGATTTTTTAAAAGTTTGTTATACCAGTCGTTAGCTTTTTCAGCTTGACCGCGCTCCCTTAAAATTCTGCCATAGTCTACCATAAAGGTGAAATTTCCTTTATGGCTATTCATCATTTTCTTTACGAGTTTCTCAGCTTCATCATATCCTTTTAATTTAATAAGCGTATTATAATACTGATCGTAATATCTTAACTGATCTCTGCTTTGATTAAAAAGCTTTTCGTAAATGCTTACTGCTTTAGGAAAATCGCCGTTTTGAAAATATTGAAGTGCCAAAACTTCTTCCGATGCTATTTGAGCAAAACAGAAAAATGAGGATGCCACATATAGGAAAGTTAAAAGTGTTTTCTTCATATTCTATGCTTAATAACCAGCAAGTTAAAGGTATAAAATTTCAGGCTTTTTTGGCCGCAAGCGGATATATCACTAAATTTTAAAAGGGCATCCTGCTGTATCCTATTTGTTACTTGTTCTAACATGTAAAAGGTCTATTTTAGTATTTAGGCCTGATATCATTTTAATCTGGTAGGTTTTTATGCAGAAACAGTTGAAGGTGTTGTTATGGGTTTTGGTGATTTTTCTCGGAGCTTGTTCTGATGGTAAAAAGGCGAGGCAGGTTCCTCTTGAGGACTTTTTTAAAAATCCGGCTAAAACTTCATTTAGAATTTCTCCCGACGGGAAATATATTTCTTACCGCCAGCCCTACAAAAACCGGATGAACATTTATGTTCAAACGTTAGATGGGAAACAGGTAACCCGGATTACTAACGAAACAAAGTTTAATATTACTTACTACTTCTGGACAAACAATAACGAGTTGCTTTTCACGACAGATAACTGGCGAAATAAAAGTGCCCACATGTATGCAGTATCAAAAAATGGAACTAATTTGAGAGGATTGTTTCCGGTAGATAACTCGGACGCTTATCTTATAAATGGTGAGTCAATAATTGGTAATCAGTTATTGGTATCTAATAATAAACGGGACTCATCTATATTTGATGCGTATCGTCTCAATTTGAGAACTGGGAAACTTGTGCTTGCAGAAATAAATCCCGGGAACATAATCAAATGGTTTGCCGATGAAAAAGGGAAACTGCGTATGGCGCTTGCAAGTGATGGCGTTAATGAAACCCTGCTTTTCAGAAACCAGGAAAGTGATAAGTTTCGCCCGGTAATTACGAATAACTTTAAAAACAAAGTTATTCCAATTGGTTATTGTAAAGATGATCGCAATCGCATTTATGCCTTATCTAATTTGAACCGGGATAAAAAAGCTCTTGTAGAATTTAATTGTGCTACTGGCAAAGAAGATAGAGTTATTTATTCGCATCCGGATGTAGATATAATCGATGCGGGTTATGCTATCGCCCGGCACGAGGTATTGTATGTAGGTTATGAAAGCACAAAAAGAGAACGAAAGTACCTTAGTGATTCTTTAGCTTCAATTTATAAAGATTTAGATAAGCTACTCCCAAAAACCGAAATAAGAATTGAAAGTAACGATTCTCTTGAACAACAAGTTATTATTAGAACCTTAACGGATAGATCGCCGGGAGCTTTTTACCATTATTCTCTTACCGAAAAGAAACTTAGCAAATTAAGCGATGTAAATTCCTCAATCCAGGAAAAGGACATGTGTTCCATGAAGCCCGTTTCCTTTAAGTCAAGGGATGGATTGACTATTAATGGTTATTTAACTTTACCCTTAGGCTATCAACCAAAAAAACTTCCCGTAATTGTTATCCCACATGGCGGCCCTGTAGAGCGTAATTCATGGGGTTTTAATTCGGAAGTGCAATTTCTCGCTAACCGCGGATACGCTGTATTTCAGATAAATTTTAGGGGTTCTGGCGGATATGGTAAAAAATTCTGGATCTCAGGATTCAAAAAATGGGGCAGTGATATTCAGAATGATATTACTGACGGGGTAAAATGGCTTATTAATGAAGGCATTGCCGATGAGAAACGAATAGCAATTTACGGTGAAGGCTTTGGCGGATATAGTGCTTTATATGGCTTATCATTTAATCCCGAATTATACAGGTGCGGCGCATCGCAGTCGGGTTTTTTAAATTTATTTTCTTACATTAAAGCGGTACCTGTTGACTATAAGCCTGTTTTGCAAATGTATTATGAAATGGTTGGCAATCCTGAAAAGGAAATAGATAATTTAAGGGCAATCTCGCCTATTTTTCATGCTGATAAAATAAAATCCCCTGTTCTTATTGCTCAGGATATTGTAGATGAACGTTTAAATATTAATGAAACTAACCAGTTTGTGAGCGAACTGAAAAAGGGAAATGTACCGGTTACATACATCACTAAAAAGGATACCGAATTTACCTTGAGAAACCCGGAAAACCGTATGAATTTTTATAGAGAGCTTGAGACGTTTTTTGAAACGCATCTCCGGAAGTAAAAATTATGGGAAACCTCAAAGCCTATTTCTACGGCAAAGACAATGCTTTAAATGCAAGTTTCTTAATTTTAATAGTCACCTCTTTAATCATCGCTTTACTATTAGCCCACAGCTTTACTAAAAAGTATGTAGAGAATGAATTTAATACTCAAAAGGTTTCTGTACTTGATGAAACCATGCGACCATATAATGACTTCTTCTTAAACAAAATTCCAGAAATTTCATACTATCAAGGCTACCTTGATTCGGCTTCTGTAGTTAAGTACACAGACACGGTTTTAAATGAGTACCCCTTTGTTAGTCGTATTATTTTTTACGATACTCAAATAAGCAATCATAGCATACCAAACTCTTTTCGGCTCAATAATTTTTCGATACTTCCTAAAGTAATTTATCAGTTTGGTAAAGATGTGCCTACCGATTCGGTGATTGTATACAAAAGCCCGAATCTCAAACCATCTATTAGGCCACTAGATGAATTCAACAAAATGGCGGTAAAATTTTCAAGTTATATAGAAGCTTTAGATACTGCCAAATTACTCCTCTCAGGAGAATACGATTCGTATTATAACATTACCCGAAACCGGGTTAGCTTTATGAACATTCCCCGCCCGGAAGAATTACGGATTTTTAAAAACCTGATGTTCAAAGATCTAAAGCGTTCTCCGGTATATGAGCAAGATCTATTATCCTTCATCTTAAATCCAGATAAAATAGTTATTAACAACAGTCAATCGCAGTTGTATCAGGAGATATCCATCAAGCCTATTGTTTATGAATCGGTTGATACGAGTCCTGATATTCTTTATACCGAGTTACCACTTTCTGGTGCCTTTGCGGATTATAAGCTTTTTTTTAGTGCATCTAAAGAATACTTATCTACCGAGATAAACCGGATGTTTTTACCCGTAGCACTTTCAATTTTACTGATCTATGGTGTCCTTGGAATAATCGTTTACTTAATTTATCGCAATCTCAATGTAAATAGCCAGTTATTTAAACTTCAATACGACTTTATAAATAACCTGACACATGAGTTTAAAACCCCACTCAGCGTTATTAAAATTGCTGGAAACAATCTTCTTAGTTCTAAAGTAATTTCAGATAAAGAACGCTTAAGATATGGTAAGATTCTCGATGAGGAGGCCGACAAACTAAACGATCTGATGAATAAACTGCTGTCGTTTACTCAAATCGAGAATCGCTCTATTCAAATCAAAAGTGAAGAGATCAACCTTGATGTGTTTATTAATAATCAAATAGATGCCTATCAACTTAAATATCCGGATTATCAGATTACTTACAATATCAGAAACGTAGAGGATTTTAAAAGCGATCCAGTACTGCTTGCCAGTATTTTCCAAAATTTGATGGAGAATGCTTACAAATATTCCCCTCCAAATATTAAGAAGCTGCATATTAATGTATCACTTGACCGAACAAAAATTATATTTAGATTTATAGATAAGGGAATAGGAATTCCTGAAACAGAAATAGACCATATTTTTCAAAAATTTTATCGGATACAAAGTGAATACAACCAGCAGGGTAGTGTTGGTTTGGGGCTGGCCTTTTGTAAAGAATTAGTTAATTTTATGAATGGCGACATTTCTGTGAAGAGTAAATTGGATATTGGGTCGGATTTTACAATAATTTTACCACATGAACAGTGATATGAATAAAGACATAGAAATTGCAATTATTGAAGATGATGAGAATCTGAGGTTTCTTGTATCACATCGTTTACAGTCTGAAGACTACCGTACTTCCGAAGCGTCGAACGGAGCAGATGCAGAAGAGCTGATTATGGCGACAAATCCACAAATCGTTTTGCTTGATTGGATGCTTCCAGCGAAAGCTGGTTCTGAAGTTTGTAAAAGCATTCGCGAAAAAGGATTTACGGGGATTGTTATTATGATGACCGCAAAAGCACAGGACGTTGATAAAATAGACGCGTACAATTTTGGGGTATCAGATTATGTGACCAAGCCTTTTAATATGGATGTGTTAGTGGCCCTGATTGAAAATAAAGTCAAGTTTATCATTAATGAAAAAACCGAGCTGCACACTTTTGGCGATATGGAGCATCATCCAAATACCCATTCGCTGATTAAAGCCGGAAAAAAAGTAGAGCTAACCATTCTTGAAAACCGGATCTTATTGTATTTTCTTCAAAACGTTAATAAGGTAATTCATAGGGATGAGTTAATGATGGTTGTTTGGGGGTATAATTGCGATGTGAACACCCGAACTTTAGATATGCACATTGTGCGGTTGCGGAAGAAAATTGAAGATAACACCGATACACCAAATTATCTGCAAACGGTTCGAGGTATAGGTTATAAATTTGTACTTAACTGAGCTTTTAGACCAAACGAAACAAGGAAATCAGAGCTACCTGCAATATCATAGTTCCATCTAGATACAAAAAGTAGTAATATTCATTCCTTTTCCACTCGGATTTGAAAATTAACCAGCCTGTTAGGAGGATTGTTAACGTTAATGCAAAGAAATCTGAATTGAATTGTTCTGTAAATAGGAAAAGGAAAACCAGGTAAATCAATAAAAGCCCCTGACATATCATATAGGATTTTCGCTCGCCCAGAATAACCGGAATGGTTTTTAGTTCATTACTTCTATCCTGAAAGAGGTCTCTGATATCAAAAGGAACTGTTATTGCAGCAATAAATAGGAATCGTTTAGCGATTAATAAGATGGTATCGTTTGGCGGGATTACTATTTGTTGGGTGTTTCCTAATTCTACTATGGGAAGTAATACACAGCTTAAAGACCAGATTAAGGCAATAAGAAATAACTTCAATCCCGGCACATTACGCAATCCAAACTTTTGATCCCCCACCGTAAATAAAGGAAGATTATAACACACAGCAATTACGCCTAAGAACAGCAGCAAAATTTGGGAGGCCGTAGATAAAAAGAGAGCTGCAACCATTGTAGAAAGAATGGCAATTAAAGTAAGTGTGATCATTAACCGATGATGATTGTCGATCCACCGCACGCGTCTGAAGGGTGATTTTTTAGGTTCTTCAGGCCTGGATATAAGCATGCTGAAGTTGTAAAGCGAAACTGTCGCAAAGAACAAGATCCCGAGCACATGTTTATCACTTTCAACATCAAGCAGATAATAGGTAACTTTTGCTTGAGCTACTGCACAAAGGCCTATAAAGACATTGCTAAAAAGCAAATAATCGAGGGCTTGGTTAGAAATTTTTCTGAAAAAACCGGGACCAGGGTCAGCCATGCAAGTTTTTGGTTTACAAGAGTTTAAGCTTGTTGAAGTTCAAATATCGTAATTTCGGGCAAAATTCCAATTCTGCCGGGATAACCCAAAAAACCGTAACCTACATTAACATACAATTGCTGTTCAGCTTCGCGATAAAAACCAGCCCATTCTTTGTAAATATATTCTACAGGACTCCACTGAAATTCTTTGGTTTTTACCCCGAACTGCATGCCGTGAGTATGCCCGCTGAATGTTACATCAATATCGGGATGATTTAATATTTGCGCTTTCCAATGAGATGGATCGTGCGACATTAACAACTTTACAGGCAAATCTTCCGTGCCTTTAAGTGTTTTAACCAGATCGCCTTTTTGGATAAACCGGCCCGCTCCCCAATTCTGGCAACCTAAAACTCCAATCTCGTCATTGCCAATTTTAATGCGTCGATGCTCATCCAATAATAAGTCCCATCCCATCCTGGAATGAATCTTTATAACTTCTTCAAGGTTTTTGGCCTTTGCGGCGGATGGTTGCTTCCCAAAATAGTAGTCGCCATAATCATGGTTCCCTAAAACCGAATAAACTCCTAGCGGAGCTTTCAGCTTAGAAAAAATATCCTGATAATCTCTCATCTCCGATGCTAAATTATTTACCATGTCACCGGTAAAAAAAATCATATCGGGCTTTATGCCAAGGAGCATTTCCACCCCACCTAAAACAGCTTTTTTGTTATAAAAACTTCCGGAATGAACATCAGAAATTTGAGCAAGGGCAAGTCCTTGAAATGCTTTAGGTAGCTTTTTGAGATATAACTTTTTTCGTACAATCTGATAGTCGTATGCTCCCGAAATAATTCCCCAGCTGAGCGATGCAAGCGGAACAGCGGCTACAATTAGTCCTGCTTTTACAAGGAATTCTGAACGAGGGATGGTGTCGCTTTCCCCAGGGAGGCTTTCCGTATTTGAATGCGTTTTGGTTTGCTTTCGCGATAGCTTGATAAAAACTCTCCTAATATCATCAGCAAATAGAAAAGGCAACATGAAAAACTTGCTTACAAAAGTCAGGAAGAAAGCAACTAAAATAATTGCTCGAATAGTAAGAACAATGCTGAAATAGATCCCAATAAAAACCCCGACAATTAATAAAAAGCTATAACCCCAATAAAGCATGGTAAAAGCTTTTTTTCTCTTTTGGATGAACTTGATTTTAGTCGAAAGAAGTGCCTTAAAGATGTACCAATCTATAAGTAAAAGTATTGCGCTTATAAAAAGTAATGGAATTAACCTGTCGGACATTGAGCTGTACTAGTATTAATTAATCTTCAGAATTATCTATTCTCGTCGTCAAGGTCTTCGTCCTCATCGTCATTAAATCTGGCATTAAACAAACTGTTGAACATGTCTTTAAACTCGTAGCCATTATCTAAATAAGATTTACTTACTTGAGAAAATTCAGATAATCCGTGCAGCAAAAACTCCATCAAAAGTAGTTGTTGCGTATCAATTAGTGTAGGATGAATTTTTTTAATCACCCCACGCAAGCCAGGAACAGCATCCAGTGCTTTTGAATAGTTTGCTTCCGATAGATCATCGACCAGGCTAATGCTATTTCCCATACCGAACCAGTCAATTATTTCCTTGTATGGATTAGAGCCTTTAGAACGTTTCAGTTTTTCCGGATCAGGAAAATATTGAGCCATTAAGGTCTTTATCGCCTTTCCTACCAGGATGTTGGCTACCTTCGCTGGTCCTTCCTGCTCACCTTCATATACCAATTCGATCTTTCCAGTAATGGCGGGAATAACACCAAGAAAATCAGAAATGCGGACAAACGTTCTTTCTTCATTATTGATTAACATGCGCCGTTCAGCATTGCTGATCAGATTTTCATAAGCAGTAATAGTTAACCTTGCAGAGACTCCGGATTTTTTATCGATATACTCGGAGTTACGTGCTTCAAAAGCAATTTGCTCGATCAGATCTTTTACTAATCCGTCAGATTCAACTCTTACTAGTTGTTCAGGCGTAAGACGCGCTTCCTGCTGCGTTATTTTTCGTGAAATCTCCACACTCCTTGGGTAATGTGTAAGTATCTGACTTTCGATTCTATCCTTTAAAGGCGTTACGATGGAGCCTCGATTGGTGTAATCTTCAGGGTTTGCAGTAAATACAAACTGTACATCAAGTGGAAGTCGAAGTTTAAATCCTCTGATCTGAATATCTTTTTCCTGCAAAATGTTAAATAATGCAACTTGGATTCTGGCCTGTAGATCAGGAAGCTCGTTGATTACGAAAATGCTGCGATGCGCACGAGGGATTAAACCATAATGAATTACACGCTCATCAGAATAATGAAGTTTTAACGATGCTGCTTTTATCGGGTCAACATCGCCAATTAAATCGGCAACCGTAACATCGGGCGTTGCCAGTTTTTCGGTGTAACGCTCATTTCTATGAAGCCAGGCAATTGGCGTGTCATCCCCCAATATTTCTAATTGCTGGCGTGCGTACCATGAAATGGGGTTAAGCGGATCGTCAAATAATTCGCTCCCTTCTACGTAAGGGATATATTCATCCAGCAAATTAACCATCAGCCTTGCGATACGGGTTTTAGCCTGTCCGCGTA
>JANMZB010000946.1:0-8722 GCA_031382725.1 Sphingobacteriaceae bacterium
TGGAATATTGGTATGATAAGCAATTTGCATTGCGTACTGGTTTTTTTTATGAAAATCCTGAAAAAGGCAACCGACAATATTTAACGCTAGGTGCAGGCCTACGGTACAATGTTTTAAATCTTGATTTTGCCTATCTTCTAGCTAGTCAGCAGAAAAGTCCTTTAGCAAATACGCTGCGCTTTTCACTAGTCTTTAATTTTGGTTCACAGTCTAATCGCTAATGCGGATTAAGGTTGGTTTTGGTTTTGATGTACATCAATTAAAAGAAGGATATCCTTTTATTCTTGGCGGGGTTAACTTGGAACATCATGCAGGTGCATTCGGTCATTCAGATGCTGATGTTTTAGTTCACGCCATTTGCGATGCGTTATTAGGTGCGGCCAATTTAAGAGACATAGGTCATCATTTTTCTAATACAGATGAGCGGTGGAAGGGTATTAGCAGTTTAATTCTTCTTTAAGAGTGCGTGAAGCTATTAGCTGATAAAGGCTGGTCTATAGGAAATATTGACTCTATGGTTTGTCTGGAAGCCCCTAAAATAAATCCTCATGTTAATGCGATGAAAGATCATATTGCGGAAGCAATGGGAATTTCAAAGGATGATATTTCCATTAAAGCGACTACCAACGAAACAATGGGGTTTGTAGGCAGGCAAGAAGGAATTGTGGCTTATGCGGTATGTTTGATTGAAAAGAGCGCTTAGTCATGCTGAACTTGTTTCAGCATCTACTATTGAACCTAATTGTCTTAATCTAGATCCCGAAACGAGTTCGGGATGACCATTAGCTTATAAACCCTCATCATACCAACCTTCACTAAGGTCTTTCATGTCAGGATTTGTTTCCTTAATCAGGTTTAATTTCCAATCCCGGTGCCAATTTTTAAGTTGTTTCTCGCGTTCTATTGCTTGCTCCATGCCCCAGAAATGTTCATAGTAAACAAGATCGAAACATTTATATTTGGAGGTGAAGCCGGGATAGAAGGAGTGTTTATGCTGATGAACCCTACTTTGAAGATCGCTTGTTACACCGATATATAAGGTCGTTCTACCTTTATTACTCATGATGTAA
The DNA here is from genome assembly GCA_031382725.1 of Sphingobacteriaceae bacterium. GTDB lineage: Bacteria > Bacteroidota > Bacteroidia > Sphingobacteriales > Sphingobacteriaceae > Paradesertivirga. Next base: position 1,071 of record JANMZB010000946.1, read on the forward strand.
ATAAAGCCTTGATTCATAAATCTCTTATCTACTTCTAGTGCGAGATCCCGAAACAAGTTCGGGAGGACAAATCGTATAAACAATTCTCACTACATAATCATCTTAAAGAGCACGTGTCATGCTGAACTTGTTTCAGCATCTCTTATATATTTCAAGTGCCAGATCCCGAAATAAATTCGGGAGGACAAATTGTATAAACAATTCTCACTATGTAATCTCAGAAAAGCGCTTAGTCATGCTGAACTTGTTTCAGCAACTCTTATACATTTCCAGTGAGAGATCCCAAAATAAATTCGGGAGGACAACAAGTTTGGGACGATGCCTAAAAATCCTGATATAAGTTCCTGAACGAACTTCTCAAACCAAATGTAAGCCAGGTAGTCTCATCATTCATTGAGCTGTTTTTTTCCGTTCTAAGTACTGCGCCTAATTCTATACGAAGATTCGTTTTAGGGTTAAGCAAAAAGGAAGTTCTGCCGTCCACATACATAAAATTTGTTGAAACACCCTGGCCGGTTGTATTTCCGAAATCACCAATACGCTTTTCATAGGATTGAAAAATATCCTTTCCAAAATTCTTCCCTGCCGGGTCTAATCCGTATTTAGCAAAAGTACCCTGCAAGAAAAATTGAAATCTATTATAGCGATAGTCTACCATCCCTAATACTTCTCGGAAATTCGCACCAAAAGGATGGGCCAAAGGCTGATTATAATGCCCGTAATTAAGTAATGACGTTCGCTGAGAATATGTATATGGCCTGGCGGTATTAAACTCAGTAAGGAAGTTAAGGTTCTTAACTTTAAATGCATCAAAACCTTTTACACCTAATTGAATTCCGAACTTATTTGCCCAGTAGCCATCTCCACCGAAAAACTGCTTTGCTGTGAATTCATCCAGCATAAATTGTCCATAAGTTGTTAAGTTTTTTGCGAATTTGTATTTAGTGTTGAACCCTAGTATTGCATTATCCGGCGATCCATTATAACCTTCAACCGTGCGAAGGAAGATAATTGGTGTTACATAGCTCAAGTCAAATCCTCGCTTGCCAACTTCGTCGTTCTTCTGCCAAATGATGGATTCAAAGAAGCCTAAAGACAAACGTTTGTTAACGCTCCAATCCAGGTAGTGAAATACGCCATATTTTTTTCTGAAGCCGTTATCGTAAGATAGTTTAGGCTCTATCAAATCCTGAAATTGCGCCCAGATATTAATGTATTTAACACGTCCTAAAGTAGTTTCGATCTTAAAAAATGGATAATTAGCCGCCACATCCGACAAGATCATCGAACGGTATCCATCGCCTATAAAATTCTTATCCTGACCTAAAATAAAAGTAAAATATTTATTAGGAGTGTAATCGATTAATGCGGATGCATAGGCCCAATCTTTATTAGTTCTCGCAGCAAACTTATCGTTTACCTGGCCAGGTATAATACCATTTTTGTTGACGTAATTAGTGAGATACGAAGGCAATGCAGCTTGATTTTCAAAAGCACTGCTATAAAATCTAAACTTTTTACCAATGTTACCTTGAATCTGGAAGCCACGTGTATTTAACCATGTAGTACGTCTATGTTCCTTATCATAACCTATTTGAAAATCTGGTAGAAAGTCAAAATAGATTTTATAATCAGGCCTTTCGATTTGAAGCAAATGTTCTGAAAAGACTTTCCTGTGAAGCCATGATCGATCTTTGGCTGTTGTATCTATTCCTTGATTTGCAAGAGAGTCTAACTGTTTGTATTGAAGGCTGTCGGCAGGAAAAATTGGTTTGATTGATGTATGGACATTAGTATCAAGAGAGTAGCTTAAGGCATTTATCCGCTGATAAAAGTGATAGTCGTAAGTATAAGTTCTGCTTTGAGAGAACGATGATTGCAAATTTATTAAAAGAACAAGAATGACTAATAAAAGGGGGTAGCTCTTCAACGCAAGGAAGAATTTATTTCTTAAAAAAGAATAAGTTAGGCAACTTGTCATCCCGACCTTAGGAGGGAACTCCTGAGTTTGCGCTTTAGATATCTCTCTACGTTCGATATGACAAAACGCTTCAAAGAACAACGTCAATGATAGCGTTTTAAAGCATGCATAGATTGAGTTCATAAGGAAAAAGGATTATAAAGGTCTTCTTGTTAACTTTATTGGGTTCAATGGAAAGCGTAAATAGTTTGTTTACTTGTTAAGATTCGTAAGAATTTAGACTTAACTTATTATGTGATCTAAACGTGGCTTCAAATCCAGGTCTTCATATACAGAATTTTTGCTTTTAAATTCGGGCACAATCTCTTTCATTTTAACTACCACTTGACGATCCTGATACTGACAACTCAACTCAATCAGCTCATCAATATGCTTACTAATTGTTTCGAAATTGTACTCTCTTGTTTTGGCCACCATTATTTTCTCATGATGAGTTGGAAGCGTGTTTTCCTTGTCATTCAAAAGTTCTTCATAAAGCTTTTCACCAGGTCTCAATCCAGAAAATTCAATCGCAATATCCTGGTTGGGGATAAGCCCGGATAAGCGAATCATCTTTTTAGCCAATTCAAGAATTTTTATAGATTTACCCATATCAAAAATATAGATCTCACCACCTTCGCCCATCGAGCCGGCTTCTAAAACCAATCTGCAGGCTTCAGGAATCGTCATAAAATAACGGGTAATTTCAGGATGAGTTACAGTAATAGGACCACCTTTTTCGATCTGCTCCTTAAATCTAGGAATTACCGATCCATTTGAACCCAGCACGTTCCCAAAACGGGTAGTTATAAATTTAGTGACGGTTTTCTCTCTCTTATTATTTAAATGACTTAAGCCATTAGTATAAGTGATGCTTCCATGAGTAAAAGAATTAAAAAGGGACTGAACATAAATTTCGGCAATCCGCTTAGAGGCCCCCATTACGTTAGTAGGGTTTACTGCCTTGTCTGTTGAAATCATAACAAATTTCTCGACACCATATTTAACAGACAAATTGGCCATTAGATAGGTACCCATCACGTTGGTGCGGACAGCCTCAGCCGGGTTATGCTCCATCATTGGTACATGCTTATATGCTGCTGCATGGTAAACATAATGGGGTTTGAACGTTTGAAACAACGAATTCATCCGGCAATTATCTCTAACATCACCGATACAGGCATGGAAAATATTTTCCATGTTCTTGTCCTGAAGTTCTAACTGAAGCTCGTGCAGGGGCGTTTCTGACTGGTCATTAAGAATGATCATCTGAGGAGAAAAGGCTGCTAATTGGCGAACAATCTCACTTCCGATAGATCCTGCGGCACCGGTTACTAATACGCGCTTGCCTTCAATTTGAGCTCCAATTATATCATTATGAATCTCAATTTGGTCACGTTCGAGCAAATCCTCAATGTTAATTTGATGGATTTGCTGAGTATTAATATGTCCGTTTATCCAATTGGGCACTGGGGGTAATACTAATACCTTAATACCATTTTCAAGGCAAAAATCTACGATATCGTTTTTTCGTTCGGGTGTGATATTTGCCGCAATTAATAAATCGCTAACCTTTTCATCTACAATAAAGGCCTTAAGTTCTCTTGGATGAAAAATCTTTATTCCATCTATGACTTTTCCAGACTTACGCTCATCATCATCGATATATGCCATAACATGCATGTTTAGATTCCTGTCGTGATCTAAAGTGCGTTTCATTGCAATCCCGGTTTCACCTGCACCGTATATAATAGTCCTTCTTCTGTTTAGGCTCAAATTTTTAATATAGATAAAGAAATACTTAATGAAAACCCGATAGGTTATTAAAAGGAGAAAGCTGCATAAGCCATTGACGATAAGTACCACATTACTAATAATTATTTCCTTTTGGAAAGACATCAGAATGAGATTAGTAACAAAAAATAAAAGATTGCTAATAAGGATTGAAAAGAGTATTCTAAATGAGTCTTGCGCACTGGTATAGCGAATGATTCCCGCGTAAGTTTTTACATTATAAAAAACGGTACAGCTGATGAGTGAGAATATTAAGAGGTTTCTGCTTAACTCCGTTATGTTGATTAAGTTGATATTGAAGTTAAAACGTATAAAATAGGCAAAGCAGAGGGAGAAAAGACAAAAGATTAAGTCAAGGCAGAAAATAATCCAACGTGGTACGATGTTAATTCGATTGAACATCAATCTGTTTTTTTTAAGTACCGCAAATATAAATGAATAATATTAGTATTATGTAATTAGGCTTTTTACTTTAAGCAAAGTTAGAGGCACGGGAAGGAGAGTTTTATTATGCGATTGAGTCGGCAATATTTGCGAGAATAGTCTCAGCCTACCCTCTCCATACGAGAGGATTCTTCAGACTTTGTAAATAAACGGTTCTTGCCTTCGATGGTGATTCGTATAATAATGAAAAGAATTCCAGCACTTATCGCTACAGGAAAGAAGGAATAAAGGCTTTGTTTGAAGTCTGAGAATTCATCGTTGATGATAATCAGTAGAGCATTAACTACCAACTGCATTATTAGATATAACCCTGAAACTGATAGATGTGACCACTTGCGTTCATTAGCCAGATACTGATAAAAATGTGAACGGTGAGCCTTAAAAATATTCTCTTTCCTTATAAGCCGGAATAGTATAGTTGATATGGCATCTAATCCGTAAATCAACAGCAGAAAGAAATATAAGAAGTTCTCAGTTTTCAAAATCAGCTGACCAATCAGGAATATGACAATGAAGGCGATACCTACACTACCTACGTCGCCAGCAAAACATTTGGCTTTTTTACGGAAGTTGAAAAAGTTGAATATCAGTAAGGCTAAGCCTATAACAATCAATAAATCTGAAGATGTGAAAGAAATAAGACTTTCGTTAATGTAATAGAGCGAAGCAATAGCCAATAGGCTATATGAGCCGGTAATTCCATTTATTCCATCCATAAAATTATAGGCATTAATTGTTCCGATAACTGCCATGGCTACCGGGATCAACCAATACCAGGAAATTAAAAATAAGTTCCACTGGTAGAATAGTAAAGCGACGGCGAGTAAATGGATCAGCATGCGAATCTGATTGTTGAGGGTATGCAGGTCATCTAAAAAGCTGATGACAGAGATTGCTAAAAGGCCCATTAAAAAATACGGATACTGAAATTGGAAGCAAACATAAAATAATACTGCCGAAAGGGGGAAGATTATACCGCCGCCGCGTAAGGTTATGGAGGTGTGGGAGCTACGGTCGTTTGGTTTGTCGATAATATTGTAGCGGTTCCCGATATGAAAATATAGGAGCTCCAAGGAGAAGAGTATTATGAGGATACAAAAGTAAACGAGTGTTAGAGGCATTAAATTTGGCTGAAATTTGGCAAAAGACAAAGGTAAATTTTAATTGTAAAAGCTTTAACAGAACGATTAATCTAATTCAATAAGGTCAGGAAATCCTGAATCCCTTTAAAATTGGAGTTGGAGTCCAATTACAGGTTGTTCTAGCCTTAGAATCGTCAAATGTTAGTGTAGAAGTAACTTTTTCTAATTTTAAAGAATTCAAAGGAAATTTTTTACCCAAAACGTCTCCTGTCACTGCTAAAAATTTTGCCAAGATTAAAGGAATATTGAGAACATGAGACTTTCCCAATTGCTTAGCGATGATATAACTCAATTCCCGAAAAGTGGGGTGTGCTCCATCAGTAATATTATAAATCCCTCCCACTTCAGCAGCTTTGGGAATAAACTTAGCCACATCCTCAGCCAAAACCATACTTTTCCGTGCCTTTCCTCCGGCAATATTAAAGTAATATCCGTGTTGGATAGCTTTAATCATATCTCCAAGGTTTCCTTTTGGTTCACATCCAACAACCAATGGTAGACGTAAAATTGTGATTTTAGTATTTCTTTCAGACCCCCATTCAAGAATAATTTTTTCGGCCCCTATTTTACTCTTACCATAAGGATCAATAGCGCTCAAAGTCGTGCTTTCATTTAATAATTCACCTTTACTCTTCCCGTAAACAGCAACTGAGCTAATAAATACAAAATGTTTAATTTTCTTATCGTCAAGGGAATTGAGCAGATTTCTTGTACCTTCTAAGTTAACCAAAAAAAAATTCTTAGAGGTATTTAAATCCTTTTTGAATACATGCGCAAAGCCTGCTGCATGTATAACTGTATTGATGTTATTAGGAATAAAAAGGCTATCCTGTGTTAGATCAGCCACAATACTATTACCTCCATCCCTTCCAATGGAGACTACATCCCAGCCTTCTTGCTTGAGATGGTCGTATATATATTTTCCTAAAAAGCCGCTTCGGCCTGTTAAAAGGGCTTTCAATTTATTAAAGATTTTAAATTAATACAAGTTCAGTTCAAATGTTCTATTGTCGTAAGCGCACTTTTAATTGAATTACTAAATCTTAAATATACACTTGAATCATAAAGAATGATACGCTTTTATGAGAGCAGAAATCATTATCTCAGTTGTAAACATAGACTTATACCTACTTAATGCTCCTTTAGATAATTTATTATAAAGCTCCTTATCTTCTCTCAGTTGTGTAATACTCTTTGCAATGCTATAAGAATCTTTTATAGGTACAGTGAAACCTGATTGTCCATTCTGGTTAACCCAATCAACTCCTGAGCCTTCTATCCTGGTTGATATTACTGGCTTTCCAAAAGCCATAGCTTCAATTTGTACTATTCCATAAGCTTCCGATTTATAAATAGATGGTAAAACAAAAACATCACAAGCCTTTAGATAGGCATTTTTTATTACATCACTCTGAAAACCCAGCAAAACAATATTATCTTTCAGCCCTGATTCGTTAATCATTTCCTGGAGCATTATGAACTCTTCTCCATCTCCAATAATAAACAATTTATAATTATTGTCGAGGTGCTTAAAAGCATCTATTAAATATTTAAACCCTTTATAATAGGAAAATCGCCCGATAGCCAGTACAATAAATTTACCTGGATTTTCTATTCTTATACTTTCTGCAATCACATTATTCTCATTGCTTTCACTTTGTTCTATTCCTATCGGTATTGTAATACACTTAAATTTATAAGGCTGAAGGATTGGCGAATCTTCTAAATATTTTGGTGAAGTACATGCTATCAAATCTGCTCTATTCAGAAGCCACATTTCAAGAGGCCTAAAGATTAGATAGGTTATTTTTTGCTTTACAATATCGCTATGCCAGTGAAGAACTATTTTGCATTTAGGTTTTACTATATACAGAGCCAGGGCACTCATTGGGTCAGGATGATGGATATGAATAATTGAATACGAGGAGGCAATCTTGTGAAGACGTATAATAAGATGAAAGGAGAATAAAGTTGAAAATCTTTTAACAATTAACTTCTCCCTATAAACACGTGAGTGATCGGAATTGAAATCAGAGTGAAAACGATAACTATTGTTTACACCAAGTGCATCACAGGCAATGCCAGCATCACTTAATCCTTCTGTAAAAAATTTAATGACTAATTCAACACCGCCCATATTCACCGGAGGATAGGCCTTACCCAACTGAAGTACTCTCATCAATTAGTTGATTATCTGCAATAATTTGGCACTAAATGTGTCAATGTTTTCAAAATCTCGGGCAGAAACGGAGCAATTAAACGACATTTTATTGTAAATCTCCGGGTTGTCCTTCATAAACATAATAGCTTTT
>JANMZB010000520.1:0-6473 GCA_031382725.1 Sphingobacteriaceae bacterium
CATTTAGGCCAATCCGGGCAACCCATTCCTGAACCTGTGCTCCTAACAACCCCACCCGCGAGTATCAAAACAAAAAGAGATATAATGCTGAGATAATTTACAGCCAGAAATCTTCTTTCGCTTGAGGGATGCATATCTATAAAAAAATTTGGGGTATCCGGCAAGTTCTAAAACTTACGACAGATACCCCAAACTCTATTTAATTTTTGAATTAAACTCTTTGTTCAGCTTCTGCCTGTTGTTGTTTCTGCCAATCAATCTGAATTTTTTCAGCCTCCTGATTTCCTTCGAAATCATGCGGCAGGTTTGAACTCATTGTTTGAGAGAAAGGTGTTGTTTGCGGAATGAAATCCTCTGAATGACCAGGTTTGCTATAATCATATGGCCAACGATAAACCGTTGGAATTTCTCCCGGCCAGTTACCATGAAGATGCTCAACCGGAGTTGTCCACTCCATAGTGTTAGATCCCCAAGGATTTTGAGTGGTTTTCTTTCCATAAAATATTGAATGGAAGAAATTCCATAAGAATGCTACCTGACCTAAAGCAGAGATAATAGCAGCCCAGGTTACAAACGTATTTACAGTTAACCATTCCTTCATAAACTCAAACTCGGTAAAGGCATAGTAACGACGCGGTACGCCATCCAATCCCATAAAGTGCATCGGGAAGAATACCAGGTAAGCTCCGATGAACGTAAACCAGAAATGTAAATATCCTAGTTTCTCATCCATCATTCTTCCAAACATTTTAGGGAACCAGTGATATACACCGCATAGCATTCCGCAAATAGCTGCCGATCCCATCACAAGGTGAAAGTGAGCAACTACGAAGTATGTATCGTGTAACGGAATATCTAAAGCAGCGTTTCCAAGGAAAATTCCGGTTAAACCGCCAGAGATAAAGAAAGAAACCAGGCCAATTGCAAAAAGCATAGCAGGAGTAAAACGGATGTTTCCTCTCCACAAAGTGGCTAAATAATTAAACGTTTTTACTGCTGATGGAACCGCGATAATAAGCGTTGTAATCATAAACACCCCGCCTAAGAAAGGGTTCATCCCGGTAACGAACATATGGTGGCCCCAAACGATAAACGATAAAATCGAAATACCAATTAGAGAATATACCATCGCATGGTAACCAAAAATTGGCTTGCGAGAATTGGTTGCGATTACTTCAGAAGTAATCCCTAATGCTGGCATGATAACGATATATACTTCCGGGTGACCCAGGAACCAGAATAAATGTTGGAATAAGATCGGGCTACCACCTTGTTGAGGCATTATTTGTCCCTGAACAACTAACTCGGATAAGTAAAAACTTGTTCCGAAACTACGGTCGAATATTAAAAGAACAACACCAGCCACAAGCACAGGGAAAGATAACACACCTAGTATTGCGGTTAAGAAAAATGACCAGATTGTTAATGGCATTTTCCACATATCCATCCCTTTTGTACGCATATTAAGTACTGTAGAGATGTAATTAAGTGCTCCCATCAATGAAGATGCAATGAACAGCACCATACTGATTAGCCATAAGGTCATACCGGTACCCGAGCCGGAAATAGCTTTAGGCAAGGCAGATAAAGGCGGATAAATTGTCCAACCGGCACTGGCAGGCCCACTCTCTACAAAGAACGAAGCCATCATGATACAGCAGGCGGTAAAGAAGAACCAGAACGATAGCATGTTCACAAAAGGCGAAGCCATATCGCGGGCACCCAATTGTAGTGGGATAAGAAGATTACTAAATGTTCCGCTTAAGCCTGCTGTTAGTACAAAGAACACCATAATGGTACCGTGTATCGTAACCAAAGCCAGGTAAAAGTCTGGTTTTATTCTTCCTCCTTCTGCCCATTTTCCTAAGAAAGTTTCTAAAAGCGGGAAGCTTTTATCCGGCCAACCTAACTGAATACGGAAAAGTACAGAAAGAAGCATTCCGATAACGGCCATAATAATACCGGTAATCAGGAATTGCTTTGCAATCATTTTATGATCCTGGCTAAAAACGTATTTAGTCAGGAAAGTTTCGTGATGATGACCATGATCATCATGGTGCTCATGTCCAGAATGCTCTAAAGTATGCTGATTTACTGTGCTTGACATATCTCGCTGTATCTCTGAATTTTATTTATTTAATGCTAATTTGTTATTCGCTGCAGCCTCGCTGTTCTCAGCCATTTGTAATTCCTTCTTCATATCATCGTTGAAGAATAAAGGTTGTTTCGCTATCCATTCCGCATATTCCTGATCACTTACAACTTTAACTGTGTATTGCATATTATAATGTCCGGAACCACAGATCTTTGCGCATAACAGGATGTAATTAAAGGCGGAATTACCAGTTTTTTCACGCATCTGCTCAGTCGTTAAGCGCGGAGTCATGTGAAAAGAAGTAGGCATACCCGGTACAGCATTAATTTGCGCTCTAAAATCAGGAATATAAAAACTATGTAAAATGTCTTTGGATCTTACCGTAAAATGCACTGGCTTATTTACCGGAATTACGATTTCAGGTCCCAATTTATCATCATGACTCTTCGTATCTTTAAAATTGATTCCTAAGCCATTTGTAGCACTGGTTAGTTTGTAATTTCTTTCTCCGAAACGATTATCCTCGCCTGCGTAGCGTACGTTCCATTTGAACTGTTCGCCTGTAACTTCAATGTTTAAGGCATTCTTAATATCATCTTTGGACGGGTTTGTGATCGTTCTCCAGGTAAAGAATCCGTATAATACCAAAACCGTTAAAGCGATAGCGGGAATGATCGTCCATAATCTCTCAATCGTATTGTTATGCGGATAGAAATAAGCCTTACGTTTATCATTTGATGAATACTTATAAGCAAAGCCGAATAGAAGGATTTGAGTGATTATGAATACGATGGTTGTGATAATGATAGTTGTCATCATCATCGAATCAAGAACTAAACCGTGTTCAGATGCCGATTCGCCCGATGCCATATTACCCCACACTTTGTAAGACCAATAAGTACCGTACAAAGCTAAAACCAAGGTAATCGCAAATAGAACCCCTTGAATTTTATCCCAATTTAACTTCTTCTTACTTCCATGGATCTCGGTGGTTAACTCATATACCTTTAATACTTTCCCGATGATGGCGATGAACACACATACCAGAAAAAATAAAAGGAGATAATAGCTAACTGACTTATACATTTCTGATTTATCCTGAACTTCTTCAACAGCCTCCAGTGTAGTTTGATCATCTTCGGCAGTAGCAGAAACTTCTGAGGGAGTGTCGCCGATTGAACCAATTTCTGAGTCTATTTTCTGCTCCGGCTCTGTAGCCACCTGATCGCCTGCGGTAGTTTCTTCCAAAGCTCCCTGTGCCGAAACTGGTCCTGCAACAGAAATCATGCAAAGAATAATTGCAACGAAAACTAGTTTGATTCTTATAAATTTATTCCACTTCATTTTAATATCTGCAATTCGTTTTTAAATACCTCTGGTTTAAATCTGATGATGTAAACTTTCTTCTAACAGAGGATGGTTTTGTGCCACTAATGGCTTGCTTGCCAACTTGCTTAACATCAGGTAAGTGAATAATCCGGCAAAGCCGATTGCTATTCCTATTTCTGTTATTCCAAAATCACGGTGACTTTCTAAGCTTCCAGGCATAATCATCATGTAATAATCCAACCAGTGTCCGCATAGTAACAGAATACATACAAACATCAAAGTATTTGTCTGACGCTTGGCATCTCTCGTCATTAAGATTAGTACCGGGGAAAGGAAATTGATCACGATATTTAACCAAAACCATGGTTTGTATTCAGGCTCCCAACGCTTATAGAAATAAACGGTTTCTTCGGGGATGTTAGCGTACCAGATCAATATAAATTGTGAGAACCAAACGTAGGTCCAGAAAATAGAGAATGCGAAGATAAACTTGCCTAAATCATGTAAATGGTTGTGATTTACCCAGGTAAGATGACCCGCTTTTTTCAACAAAATAATTGTAAGCGTTATAGCACATATTCCACTAACCCACATAGCTGCAAAATTATACCAGCCAAACATTGTGGAGAACCAATGTGCTTCAATAGACATGATTGTATCAAATGCCCAAATGGGTGTTGTAAAGCCAAATATCACCAAAAAGATAGTAGCTGTCGCGATGCTTTTGTTATGATTAGATAATCCTCCAACCTTATCTTCAAGATTGGAATACTTAGTAAGTAATAAAGCGAAAATGCTATAGATCCCCAAAAACACTACCTGGCGTACCATAAAGAAAGGAACACTTAAAAAGGTAGCCTTTGAACCGGTTATCGCATGCCCTCCTTCGCCATGACCTGCAGAATGGTCAGGATTCCACTGCTGATATAAGTTATGAGTGTATAACCCAAATCCTATAATAACAAGTAAAACTACAGCGGCAATTGGCAATACTTTAGCAAAAGCTTGTGGTATACGAAGCAGACCAGCTGACCACCCAGCCTGAGCAACAAACTGGAGAGCTATGAAGAAAGCCCCGGCAGTACAAACACAGGTAAAATAATAACCCATCAAAAGCAGGTTTGCAAACGTACGTTGAGTATGATGCTCTGAAGAATCTAACAAAAATCCGTAAGCAATTGCCAACACCCCAATAAGGATAGCAATAAGGCTCCAGGTCTTTGCTTTACCCGAGAATTCGAATTGTTCGTTGAAATTATGTGTTGTATGATTGTGAGTTCCCATTTTTTGGACTGAAACTTTTAATTATTGAGCGTTTTGCAAAACATGAACATACATAACGATTTTCCATCGTTCTGTAGGCGATAATTGTGTACGATGCGGCCCCATAAGGTTTAAACCGTACGTTATGGTATGGAAAATTTTTCCATCAGTAAGATCACTCATTAGTCCACCTCTTGAAGAATTGCCGGTTGAGTATGATGGGGGTGGCGGAAACTTACCAACTGTAATCACCTTCCCATCACCATTTCCGGTTTCACCGTGGCAATGTGCACACATGTGGCTATATAATACCTTACCTTCAGCAAGCGTTTCCGGATTGGCAGGCAATGGATTTATTAAACCAGCACTTGCAGCCTCATATCCTTCCGGTGTGTTGGGATAATCATCCACCACGCGGTCGTAACCTAGCGGGGTCGTACCTGACGGCGGTAATTGAGCTGTTTGCTGATTAGCAAAGTTTTTATTTGGCGAATCGTAGTTTGATGCGATTGGGTCGTACATATTACGGGCAAACTCCCAACCAGTACTTTGTTTGCCGCCGCAAGATGAAACTCCGGCCAGGCACGCAACAGTTAAAAAAACTACACTTAAAACCTTAAGCTTATTCATAACTAACATATTTCCTTTCGTTGTGCATAATTTCAACAGCACCTGCTTCATTTAATAAATCGACAATTTTATCGGGGTGTGGATTAGATTTAGCATCTATCGCAATCACAAATCTGTCATTTGTAGCTCTAAAATCCATTACTCTTGGTGCACGGCCCGGGAAGAAATGGTTCGAGTAAAAGAAACACATCATCATGCCATATGAAGCAAACAATACCGTTAACTCGAAACATATCGGAACAAAATCCGGCATCGCAAAAGCAGGCTTACCACCTATATTCATTGGCCAGTCGTAAACCAGCATATAGTAAATCATAGAGAAACCGGTAAGCGTTCCGGTTAAACCGAAAATAAAAGCCGCAATTGGTAATCTTGAACGTTTGTAACCTAATTTTTCTTCAATGCCATGGATAGGCATTGGTGTATAGGCATCGTAGATACTGATATTATTCTCCTGCAATTTTTCAATCCCGTGCATCATATCATCAGGATCTTCAAAGTGACCTAAAATATATTTTGTGTTGCTCATTGTTAAACTTTTAGGTAATCTACACTATCATACTTTTTCAAAGACTCCTGATAGAACTCAGCTTCTTCCTTCTTCACTTTTCCTTCACGAATTTGTTTTTGTTTAACCTGATCACTGGCTGACTTCAGAATCAGTTTCACCTCAGCTATCGCGATAGCAGGCAAAACCCGCAGGAACAAAAGGAACAAGGTAAAGAACACCCCTATTGAACCCAGGAATATACAAACATCAATAGCTGAAGGATAAAACATTACCCAGCTTGATGGAAGATAATCGCGGTGTAAAGAGGTTACAATGATTACGAAACGTTCGAACCACATACCAATGTTTACCACGATAGAAAGAATCCATGAAGCCAAAATGCTGGTACGGATTTTCTTGAACCAAAATAGTTGCGGAGAGATTACGTTACAGGTCATCATGCTCCAGTAAGCCCACCAATATGGTCCGCTAACACGGTTTAAGAAGGCGTATTGCTCATATTCAACTCCTGAATACCATGCGATGAATAATTCAGTTAAATAAGCCACACCCACTATTGATCCGGTTACGATAATGATTTTATTCATCGATTCGATATGGAACATGGTGATGTAGTTTTCAAAATTCATCACTTTACGTACAACC